>JBKDJT010000249.1:0-3435 GCA_046345435.1 Bacteroidota bacterium | reverse complement strand
TTTGTTCATATCAACATCTACATCTGCCCTAATCGGATTGATTTGCGCTTTGGGAGCGTACATAGGAGTTGAAAGAGTAGATGTTTGGATAGTTTTGCAACTAGCAAATAGCCCTATTAAAGGGATAATGAAAATTTTTTTCATGCTAAAAAATGTTTGTTTGTTGCAAATATATTATCCTTTTAATTTTATCAAAATATTATTTTAAAATAGAAAATAGTAATAATGATCCCTTCGATTATGATTGAATTAATGTAAAGTACAGAAATAGAGCTTTTTATATAAATTATAATAAACTCGTAACGCTAAGCCAAAATCACTTCGCAAAATGCTGATGGAAGTATGGTATCGTTTCAATGCCTTTATAGAAATTGAACAGGTCATACTTCTCATTCGGACTATGTAAGTTGTCGCTATCAAGCCCAAAACCTAAAAAAACAATTTTAATACCAAGCTCCTGTTCAAACAAAGCACAGATAGGTATACTTCCTCCGCCACGAACCGGGATGGGATCTTTCCCAAATGTTTCCTTAATAGCCGCAGCTGCCGCTTTATATCCTTTGCTATCGATCGGTGTCATGTAAGCCTCACCGCCATGATGCTCGGTTGCTTTTACCTCCACACCTGCCGGCGCAATCGATTGAAAATAATTCAACAATTTCTCTGTTATTTTTTGAGACGACTGATTTGGTACAAGGCGTGCTGAAATTTTTGCATAAGCCTTACTAGGTAAAACCGTTTTCGCACCTTCTCCGGTATAACCACCCCAGATGCCATTTAATTCAAGAGTCGGACGAATGCCTGTTCTCTCATTGGAAGAATATCCTTTTTCTCCCCATAATTGCTTCACACCCAGATCCTCCGCATATGCTTTTTCATCAAAAGGCGCTGCAGACATTAATTTTCTTTCTTCTGTCGTGGCATCTACTACATCATCATAAAATCCGGGTATTGTAATATGGTTGTTCTCGTCATGACAAGATGCAATCATCTTTGCCAGCATCGTAATCGGGTTGGCAACAGCTCCCCCATACACGCCACTGTGCAAATCGCGATTAGGTCCGGTTACTTCTACTTCGATATAACTAAGACCACGCACACCAATATCAATTGACGGATGGTCCATGCTGATCATGGCCGTATCGCTGATAAGAATAACATCTGCTTTTAATAAAGCCTTATTCTCTTTTACAAATGTGGCCAGGTTGGGACTACCGATTTCCTCTTCCCCTTCAATGCAAAACTTAACATTGCATGCCAATGTATTCGTTTTTATCATAATCTCAAGCGCCTTCACATGCATGTAAAACTGTCCCTTGTCGTCACATGCTCCGCGTGCAAATATTTTTCCATCTTTTATCACCGGCTCAAAAGGAGGACTATGCCAGAGATTAAGCGGATCAGCAGGCTGTACATCATAATGCCCATAAACTAATACTGTTGGCAATGCTGCATCAATTATTTTTTCACCGTATACAATGGGATGTCCTTCAGTGGTATAGATGGTTGCTGTGTCAGCACCCGCTTCCAGCAAACGTGTTTTAACCTTTTCAGCACAGGCAAGCATATCCGATTGATGCTCACTTTTGGCACTTATTGAAGGAATACGTAAAAGATCGAGCAGTTCTTCTAAAAAACGATCCTTATTTTGAGCCAGATAATCATTCCATACTTGCATGACAAACAATTTTTGCGAAGATACGTTCGGAAGGGGAAAAACAGTTAGCCGTTGGCCGTTATCGGTTGAATGGTTACGAGTTGTTGATTAGATGTTGTAGCATTTTGTATTCTCCTTTAGCTAATTATCGAATTAGCTAATTATCACATTAGCTGATTTTTCTTAATGTTATTTTAAAAAATAAGGATGTGTAAAATTATTTTTGGAAATGGGGCTACCGGATTATTAAATTGCCATCCAGTTCGTTAACAGCCTCTGCCGGTTCTACTTCCGCTTGCTATATGTGAAGATGTTTCCGCAGGGGCTGTGCCTATTTAGGTTATTGGTTGTTTGTTATTGGTTATTAGTTTTATATGCCAGAAGTAACCAACAACCAATAACCAATAACAAACAACTTTTTCAAACCCCTACATACCTTTCTTCTACTGATTTCCAGTTTACTACTTTCCACCAGCCTGCAATGTAGTCGGCTCTTTTGTTTTGATATTTGAGATAATAGGCATGCTCCCAAACATCTAATCCAAGCAACGGAGTCCCCTTTATGTCTGATAGATCCATCAACGGATTATCCTGGTTAGGTGTAGACCCGATTCTTAATTGCTTGTCCTTGTCTGCATAAAGCCAGGCCCATCCGCTTCCGAAACGGTTTTTGGCAGCATCACTAAATTGAGTCTGAAAGGATTCAAAGCTGCCAAATTGTTTGATTAATTCTTTCTTCAGCACACCATCTTGCAGAAGAGCACCGCCTTTGCACATGCTATGCCAGAATAATTCATGATTGTAATGACCTCCTCCGTTGTTACGGAGTTTTGTTGAATACTTTGAAACCGCAGACAACAGTTTCTCCAGCGACTCTTTCATATTCACACCTTCTGCTTTTGCAGCATCACGCAGATTTGTAGTATATGCTGCTGCATGACGATTATAATGGATATCCATCGTCATGGTATCAATAACAGGTTCAAGATCGGAATAAGCGTATGGTAATGGTGTTTGGTCAAAGCCGGTTATCAGAAGTTGATTTCCTGATTTATTCTGAATGGCTCCGGAAGCTAATGATGATACTGCTGTTCCACTCAAAGTAAGAGCCGCCGCTGTTTTGGATAAACCGGCAATAAAACGACGTCTGTTCAAAGAAGATGACATGTATTTTTTATTCAAGTTACACTCAAAAAACTATTTCTTTTCTTTTTGCCCGATGATTGCGGCTAGCTTGAACTTTGAAAGAAATCTGTAATAAAGTTCTGCATTGAAAAGCTGAGAATCCTGCATGGCTTTATAAGTGAGGAAAATGCCTATGGGCACCAGAATAAATGTTGAAAGCCACATGCCGGCAAAAGAGGGCAATACCCCTTCTTTCACCATTTTTTCTCCGCTTGTATTCAGGATGTGAAACACAATAAAAAACAAAACAGAAATAACCAATGGTAGTCCCACACCTCCTTTTCTAATGATAGAGCCAAGTGGCGCGCCAATGAGAAAAAGCACAATGCAGGCAAAGGAAAGCGTAAACTTGCGATGCCGCTCCAGATCATGAAAACGGATCTGACGTTGCCATTCCTTATGATCATAAGACATAAGCTCTGCTTTTGATTTTAAGGTGCCGATTTTAGATTCTGCCTGTGCATAAACAGATCTTTTCAGGCTATCAGGTATATAAGATCTGATTGATGAAAAATTAGGGATTTTAACAGGATTGCCTTTTATTTTGATTGATGCCGAATCCATACCGATTATTTCGGAGAGTGCATTGCCGG
>JBKDJT010000248.1:0-6303 GCA_046345435.1 Bacteroidota bacterium | reverse complement strand
CACTATTAGCGTGCCTGCATTGCGCTTGCACCAGCTTAATATCTTTGGTCGCTATGTATAGGCTTATTGCGCCTGAATGTTTGTACCCGTAAATGGTATATTCTTTGTCATTGAACTGTAAAGCTTCTAACACAGCTGCATTAATATCGCCAAAATAATTTTTACCCACAGCAACCCTGCCTGGTTTGTTATCGCGAGAAAATAAAAAGTGCTCTGCAGGTAATGTTTCAAGTTTTTGCGCTTTTATAATTTCTTTAAGTGCCGGAGGTAAATACACATATTCATCGCGTCTATTCTTGCTTATTTCTGCACGAAACAACACACGGTTTAATTCCAAATCAAAATCTTTGATGCGTAAATAGCGTAACTCTTTTGGCCTGGCAAGTAAATAATACATGCATTGTACGAACAAAAGAAATTGTGTGTGGGCGTACTTCTTTTTAGCGTGTTCGTGTATCTGCTTTAATTGCTGATCGCTAAAGGCTGCGTGTTTCTTTGTGTAAGTTGGTAGTACCGGAATGTTCGCGACCGGGTTAACCTTGTAAACGCCAGGCTTCATTTTAATGATGTAATTAAAAATTGTTCCTAACTGCGAACGGTAGTTATTAATCGTCTTATTACCTAGTTTTCTTTCACGTTTTAAAAATTCAAAAAAGATAAGTGCTGCATCGTGGTTAAAATTGGATGCCATTAAATTATTGATGCCTTCGTGTTTAAACCATGCAGAAAGATTGAAAATTACAGACTGATATTTTCTGTAATACTCAACCGAATTGTTGTTAACCTTCTTTGCATCGATGTACCAGGTAATAAGTTCGGTTAAGGTCATGCGTTTAAACACGGCCGACCATTGTTCGGGCTTTTTTCTGCCAAGTAATTTACCTTCGTTTAACTCGCGGTTGAATTGTTCAACCATTGCTTTGCCAAGTTCTTTTCTATCTTCTAAATCATCAAGTTGGTTTAACGCTCCTGATATACGTTTTCGTGTTTTCTTGCCTGTGCTAACATCAAGTGCCCAAAAAGTTACCCACCATTTTTTGGACATGTTGTAATTGTGATGCACCAATTTGGCTTCACAAAATGTTTCGGTTCTTTTTCTTTTCGGAGTCACGAGTAAGTGCCACTGGATTTTTTCAGAGGTCAAAAAAGCCGCTTTTTTTGCTTTTTTAGCGGTTTTTAAAGTAGCGAGGGGGGGAGTTGAATCGGGCATGGGATACTAAACAGGGGTAATTTTTAAAATTTTAAGGGTCTGCAGGAGGTATTTGTAACAGTTTTTGTAAAACTGCCATCACTTAGTGCCAGTGTTAGTTTGTCCTTCAGAATCTCTTAACTGTGTAATTGCTTCTGATAATTCAGATATTTCAGCAACTAAACGATTTACTTCTTGATTGTTTTTAATTGTATTATTCAAATTGTTTATTGATGATGTCATTGCATCAATGCTTTTTGTTAAATATTGTATCGTTTCTATTTCTTCTTTTGTCATATAGCTGCGTTTAATTTTTGAAGTTTTACAATCCATTGATTAAGGTTGTCCTCAATTCCATCTAATTCTACAATAACACTAATCTTTCGTCTTATTCTGTAGCTCTCTGAAGGTTCACTTACATTAAATGTTGGATCACCATAATGATACAATTCATCTAAAGTCATTTTATATAGTTGTGCGATTTTTACAACTACATCAAATTTTATAGAAGTTTCACCTTTTTCGTATCGTGAATAAGTACTGATGTCGACTTTTATCTCTTCAGCGACATATTCTTGGCTCCAATTTTTAATAACTCGGAGTTTTCGCAGTATTTCAGGTAATTCTTGAGTCACTTTTGCAAATTTTTTGTAAAAATATTGACCTGATAGCCAATGTGTTAGGGGTTTAAATACCAAAAAGTTGTATTAAAGCATTGTTTATAAAAGGTAAACATGCAATATTTCTGCCATAATTGACGGCTAAACCTTCATAAATGGCAAAATTAAAGTACAAAATCAAAGAAAAGATTGATGCACTGCCGCGCAGTGTTAAAATCAAAACACTTGTAGAAAGGCTTGAAAAGAATGGAATATCTGAAAGAACTTTCTATAGAGACATGCAAATTAAGTTGGACAGCAAATCTTCTATTCCATTAGATAGAATGCTTGTCTATAGCAAGCTTTTTAATATTGATGTTGATAAGCTTGTTACAAATCCAAAGGTATTTGTTCGCAAAGAAATCAAATCCCCACTAGCATGAGCACATCAGAATTTATGCAGGCATCGCCAGCGCAAAAGGCCGATGTATTGCTCGATGGCTTAAGCCACTTACAAAGTGAGGTTACAAGGCTTAAGGCTAACGTTAAGGTATATAACCAATGGCTGGGTGTATATCCTGATTTGGTAGAGGGCAAACATGCTATGCCCATTACGCGCAAGCATTTCACAATTCATTTCGAAGAATTGAAAAAAGCGTACGATGAATTGAACGAACAATTTATCATTCTCGATCTGCGCACCAAAACATCTAAAGAGGCTATAACCTATGAAAAGGAAACAGTATAATCGATTGATGGATATCATCATCAGCATCATCATCATTTGTTTGATTAGCCTGGTAATAAGCACATGCGCCAGTTGCACTAGCACAGTGTATTGCCATAGCAATCAAAATAATAATTGGAAAAAATTAGATTTTAAAACAATTGCTAGGCAATCTTCAAAAAGAACTGACGATAGATTGAATTCAGAAATTAATCAATTACAAAAATTATATCGTTATGATTGATTTATCCAAACAAAATAAATTTTTCAACTTATTCAGTTTGATGTATGCAGCTATCAGATTATCGATTTTGTTATTTGTCTTAATCGCAATAATCACAAGCTGCACAAGCACAGTGTATTGCCATGCTTACAGTGGCGCACGATACAATGCAGGGCAAAAAGGATATCCGGCAAAGTATAATCCTATACAGGGTAAACCACGCAAAGCACACTGATATGAGCGCACACACTTTGTTTACTACAAATATTACGCTGGAAGAACTAACCGATAAGTTAGAAGCCCTGGCCGATATGAAGTGTAGCGATTATTACACTTCGTTTGGTTCGCACAAAAGCAAAACATTGGCACGTACACACACTGCCATGCTGGTAGGTTGCACCAAAAGCGGAGATCGTTTTACGATTATGCTTGATGGTGAAAATGAAATCGACCTGAAAGAAAAAGCACTTGAATTTTTTGAACGATTAAAGCCTTAAACATGGTAACAATTTTATTAACTGTAAACCAAGCTTTGTACATGCATAGTGTGATTAATAAACACCTGGTTGAATGCAATGATCGTATCAAAGATATTAAAAGCAGAAGCACCTATCGTAAACTTTCTGAACTTGAAATTGATGTGCTAGCAAAAGCTAAAAAGCAAATTGAATTTTATCAATCCATTGAAATCGCTTTGAGCAATTCACTACAACCTAAGTCATGTTAACCGAAAAGCTAGTTAAATCTAAAATCGAAGCTGCTGCCAGGCTAACAGCTATACCGATGAATGAAACCTTATTTCAATTGGGCATCGATGCTGCACAAATGCAAAAGGTACAAGAAGCCATTCGCAAATTTTGGGGCTTGCCAATAGATGTACATGCGAAAGATACTGTCTATACAATAACTGATAAACTAAAAAACTATGCGAAGAAGTAAGCTTGCAAAATATTTGCGTTACACATTCCCAACTGGTGTGCGCATTGTGTATGGTTTACTGTTTACCATCACATTTATTTTTTATGCTATCGATTTTGTGGCAACGGCCGTGCGTATAACCAACTACTATACGCTAAGCCCTTACATACTTGGTTTTACACTTAGTTCGCTTATTACACACATGCTTTTAAGCTATTACAAATTCAAACAATACCTGCACTACAATGACTAGCGAAGAAATACAAGCCCTCCAACAGCAAATAATCAATGTATCAGACGAAAAGAAACGCTACGATACACTGGTTGAAGAATTAAACATGCTATTGGCCACTAAGCAAGTGGTACATGTTTCTTTAACATTTAACGATGGCCAGCAAAGGCATTTCGATGTAAAAGAAAACCCCGAAAACGGCCAGCGCATGTTGCAATACTTAATTGCACACTACAGCAAAAAAGCATTCGACTTGATAAAGGTTGCTAAAGAATTGATGAATAAACAAAACGTACAAAAATGATTAAGCGATTAGGTTTCTTGCTTTTCTTTTTGGTGTGGGCAATTGCCGCAACCATCATTATTATTCCTGCCATTATCGTTTTCATTCTTACTGGTTACGATTGGTGGAATAGCTTTCACAATTACATGTTCAACAAACTTAAAACAAAGTAACATTCCCTATGAAAAAATACTTGTTAATTACCCTTATCGATGGCCAGCAAATTGAAAGAGAAATTTCTGCTGAGTATCAAAAGTCTATACCTATTGGCGCAAAGCCTTACGATGCAGCTTATATGCAAATAGCTAGATTGTTTGCAACATCTGGTTTTGTATCAGATAACACAAATGACAGCAAAGCATCATGGATTGCACCAACACAAATAAAACAAGTTGATGTTGTGTTCGAAGAACCCTTAAAAGTATCGTAACATGGCACAACCTAATATGAGGCCTATATTATATCAAACTGAAATGGTCCAAGCCATTCTTGCTAAAATAAAAAGCATGACTAGGCGCAAAAGTGGGTTAGATGAAATAAACGAAAATCCAGATGCCTGGCAACTGAATGTTGCGGGGGAAATTGTTATGCCTAAAGTCGGTAATAAAAAAGAAAAGACAGGCTTTGGTGCTTTCTTCTTTAATTCAAAACTGGATACCAAAACTATCTTTTGCCCATACGGCAACGTTGGTGATGTTCTTTGGGTAAGGGAAACGTGGTTCGCACAAAAGTATTTCAATGGTTTGACTGAAAATTATTTCTATAAATATAAGGCAGACTATGACGGCCCTGTTGATTGGAATTGGAAGCCCTCCATCCACATGCCCAAAGCTGCCGCACGTATCTTTTTAGAAATTACTGATATCCGTGTAGAGCGATTAAATGATATATCCGAAGAAGATGCGCTTGCAGAAGGTGTTTTACAATTTGAAGATGGCACGTTTAAAAATTACTTCACACAAAAAGGTTTACGTGCTGCCGATGGTGTACAATGTTTGCTGGCTAAAGGTTCTTTTCAATCGCTAATTGCATCAATCAATGGCAAAGAGATAATTGATAAAAACCCTTGGGTATGGGTAATCAAATTTAAAGTAATAGATAAGCCATGATCGTACGCGATAAAGAAACAAAAGCAAAGTTGCAGGCCATTGCCGGCACATGCTCGCTTACCTGGTTTCAAAGAGTTTTGCATTTCCATAAGCCAGTGTATAAAACATACCGCGATGGTATAATACTGTACACCTACAGCGTGTGCAGCAACCCGAAATGCAATAAAGTTTTAGCAATTGATAAACGTGTAAAAGTTTAAATGTATGGAACACACATCAGAAATAAATGAGGTTGCCAAACAGATAAAAGAAATGCAGCTTGTTCAAAATTCTATTGAACAATTAAAAATGCATTATAATGAATGGTATTTTGGTAATGTATCAGGTTTTAGAATTATACATGTCAATACAGATACATTTAAGCATTTTGTCTATTGTAATTTAACAAAAGAAAATGGCGATGTAATTGACAAAGAATTATCAATATCGGATTATTCAGATAAAAAACATTTTTGTTTATCAATCGGTAAAAGATTAAAAAGTCAAATTCATCTGTTTACTCCAATTCAAAATGATTTACTTCTTGATTTTATAAACAGAAACCTTATAAAATTATAAAGCATGAACAAGACTAAAATCGAATGGACAGACTACACATGGAATCCGGTTGTAGGTTGTTCTAAAATATCCGCTGGTTGCAGATCATGTTTTGCAGAAACGTTAGTAAACCGTTTTGGTAAGCAGTGGGGCATGAAAAACTTTAACGATGTGCAAATGCGCGAAGATCGATTAAACCAACCTATTGCCATGCAAAATAAATTAAAAGGCAAAAAGGTTTTTGTATGCGATATGTCGGATTTGTTTCACGAAAAAGTAAGCGATGTTTTTATCATTAAGGTAATTCAGGTTATTCGTCAATTACCCGATACACAATTCCAAATTCTTACTAAAAGAATTGAACGCTTTTATTACTTAATTAAAAATTGGGAATTAAGATTGCCACGTAATTTATGGGTTGGCATTAGTGTAGAAAATCAAGATCAATTCTATAAAAGATTTGTTTTTCTAAAACATATACCCGCA
>JBKDJT010000247.1:0-5008 GCA_046345435.1 Bacteroidota bacterium | reverse complement strand
AGACACCAAAACTATGTTAAAAGTTTAGCCCGGGAGGTAACAATGTTCAATATTTTGTGGTTCAGGATTGGGTATTAAAGGCATCATGGCAGAAAGTAAAACCTCGAGCTTGTTGAAAAATTATATTTAGAGAACAAAAGTGCAGAATATTTAAAATTATCTTTGGCATTCACAGATTTAACTGAAAATAGAGACTGATGCTCAAAAACATAGCTTCTTTAGCCATCAAATTTTTTGGTGCCTCGGTTTCCTATTTTCTCACGCTCTACCTCTCGAAGGTATTCGGAAATGAAAAACTTGGCTATTTCAGCTTCCTGCTCTCATTTTCACTCATTTTTTTATTGGTACTTAAATTAGGTACTGACATCTATATGATGAAATGGACAAGCAAATTTTATTCAACCGGAGAACCTGGCAAAGCAAAGTATCTATATTTTAAACTTCTTTCTTACCACTGCCTGGCCGGATTCGTTCTTACCTCAATCGCTATAGGAATAACGCCTTTCCTTATCCGAACTTATTTTACAAATTATACAGATTACATATACTTTCAAATAGGATTAGCAGGCGTTTTTTTCATGAATTTGCACATCCTGAATTATGAATTTCTTAGAGGAACAAGAAGGGTAATGTCCTATACTTTTTATCATACTGTTTCTATCTTTCTGTTTACTGTTGTTTTTAATCTTCTGCTCGATCTGCTTTCTTTTAATTTTGAATTCAAATTTGTTTGGTGCTACCTGGGAGCCATTGTCATTAGTTTTTTAGTTTCTTTTTTTGAAGTAATCTCGAAAATAAAAAACGAAAAAACAGTCAGAATAGAAACCCTTCGAATAAATACCGTTATCAGTGATTCGATTCCTTTTTTCTCTAATAATGCAGTATTTGTACTCATCGGCACTATTGATATTTTTATCCTCAGCAGATATATCATGCCGGCTTCCGTAGGAGAATATGCCTTGATACTCAAAATTGCTACATTTATCTCTTTCCCCTTAACTGTAATGAGTGCGAATTTTGCCCCTAAAATCCCCGGCTTTTCAAGCAAATCGAAGCTTATAAAAGAAATCAAAAAAAACGGAAAAATAATCATCGTCTTTGCATCTCTTATCTATGGTTTAATTTTTTTACTTTTTCCCAGTATTACAAGTTTTTTATCACTTAAATCAGATAAGAACCTATTAATATATGCGATGATCGGACTTGGCTTTCTGATAAGTTCTTTGTTTGCACTCAATGAGGCCTGCTTGTTGATGCTCGGAGAAGAAAAGCTTTATCAAAAAATAATGCTTGCTGCATGTGTTATTAATTTAATTCTTAATTTACTTTTGATACCGGTTTGGAAAGAACTGGGTGCTGCATTTGCTTCTTTGTTCACAATAGCAAGCTGGAATTTAGCAGCGGCCTTCTACACAAGAAAAAAACTTCAACTGCCCACTGGCATAATAAATAAAATATGATTGATAACGGTTCAACTGAGGTTCGCCTAAACGACATATTCAAGACAGTAATTATTAAGATTTTTCGTAATCTTAAAACCTTCTTTCTATTCCTCATATCATTGTCTGCTTTGACCTTTTTATTCCTAACAATTCCTCAACCTAAATATTTTCTAACCTATTCAATCAGTTCAAATTACCTGAGCGGCCAGAAAATCGAACTGATTTATTCGGATGTCAAAAAAATGATCTCCCTAAAACAATATCAAACATTATCTGCTCTTCTGAACCTCCCGGTTGAAGAAATAATGAAAATAAAGGATTTTAAAATAGAGGTTGATGAACCTTCTGCAGCGCTTATATCTAATAATGACTTCAGACCTGATTTTCACTTCAATGAAACAAATACAACATTTAAAATTTTAATGTCGGATACAACAAATAGCGCCTCCATTGTTCCTGCACTAAATAATTTCTTAACCGGTTCAAATTACTTTAAAAAAATAAAGAAAAACGAACTTATCACTATTGAAAAAATTAATCAACAACTTGAAGTCGAGAAAAAGGAGCTTGATTCAATCAATCAGATTAACCTCAGGAAATTCACCCAATCTACGGGCAGCATGCTGTTAATGAATGACCTTTCACAGATCAAGCAGAATATCTATAATATTGAAGAAAGACTGATCAACAACAAACGGGGTTTAATCATGCTTGAAGATCCTGTTAATATTATTAGTCATCCGATTGTGTATAAACAATCTATAATAATGAATTTTTTAGTTGCAGCAATAAAAGCTCTTGCTCTAGTAAGCCTGGTGTTTTTAGTGTTGTCAACTGCAAAATGGATAAGAAGAACGTATACTGAATTTAAGCTAAATTCTTAAGCAAATAGATGAGGGCAATTACCAACAGACCTGTTCTTTTTTCAAAGAATACCACACTGTTACTTGATTGTTGCCTTTTATTCATATTTCTGACCGCTTCTTTTGATACATTCCTCAACATTAAAATATCCGGCTACTCTATAAGAATATGTAACCTTTTAATGGTTTTTTTCAGTGCAGTCGTCTTTCTTTTCTCGCTATTCAGTGAAGTAAAGTTTAAGATAAGACTATTAGGCTTCTGGTCATTTCTCGTTTGGGTTATCTTTCTTTCTTTTTTTGTACAAAATAGCATCATCATTCAAAGAGGTCTTGGATACCATCTTTGGTTGATTATCTTTTTTGGATTTATCATTGCCCTCGCTCTTTATGTAAATCGGATTACTCATTTTGAAAAGATATTCATCCTCTATTTAAATTCATTCACAATTGTTGCATTCCTTACGCTTATTCAATTTACACTTGCGTTATTTGGTTTTGAAGCTTTGATCTATTATTATTTTCAAAGTGGCATCCCGAGGGTTCACGGACTGAGCTATGAGCCCTCCTATTTCTCTACTTATCTGATTGTTCCGTGGACTTTTCATTTTCTACTCTACTTCAGTAAAAATGAAGAACTAAAAAAGAAAACTAAAAATAATTTTACACTTCTACTTTTAACACTCGTAATATTTCTGTCATTTTCAAGAATGGGAATTTTACTTGTTGGTCTAATCGTTGGATACAAATCACTATCCATAATCTGTAAAACATTTGCATCAAAAAAAATACGGATCTCTGAAGCTTCTTTTATGGGTATTATATTTATTGCTGCTGCAGGCATTTTAACAATGGCTGTGATTTACAGCAAAAAATTTATTTCTGTTTTTGAAGGACTTCCCTTTTTCTCTAACTACGCCCATTCTGCAACTATCAGGCTCGATGACTTCATGAATACATGGCAAGTATTTCTGGAATCTCCGTGGGAAGGTTATAGTTTAGGAGGAATTGCGCCCGCTATAGCGCGAATGAAAGGATATGGGTCCCTGACTCAAGAAGTTGTAAAAAACACAGAAGGGATGTGTATCCTTCTTGAAGTATTGGCAGCGTCCGGCATCATCGGATTCCTTTTCTTCTGTTTATTTCTGGGGAAATTGCTTCTTTCTTCAAAACAATTGAGTCGCATACGATATCCGGCCCTGAACAGTACTCTTTCACTTTACTTTACGGGTCACCAACTCCTGATTGCCGGACTTATTGCCCAACTGATCTTACTGTGCATGAATCAAAATATCCTACGTAATTATTTATGGATACATATCGCGATTGTAAACCTCTCATTTTTTAGTCTGAAAGACGCCTATATAACCAATAAGCAAAAAGAGAATGAATAGACTGCTTCAACATAACAAATATGAGCAGTTCAAACTTCTATTGCTATATACCTATGCGCTTTTTCTTCCCTTTTCAGAATGGTTTACCTTTCGACTCAATAATGCCATTCTTATTTTATTGTGCATTATCTGGCTCGGTGAATTAATCAGAAATAAATTCAGATTCGATAAAATACACAAAACATTTTTCCTTTTTTCCGGTGGTGTTTTTCTGATTCAGATACTCGACATTTTGTACCAGGAGAACTTACAAAAAGTAGGAGCAAATCTGTTCATGAAACTCCCTTTCCTTTTGTTTCCACTCGCATTATCTGTTTTTTCGCTGACAGACCAAATGATCAAAAGAATACAGCATCTATTTGTTGCAGGATGCTCGTTGGCAATAATAATGAGTTTCAGATTTTTACTTTCTCCTGAATGTGCCGATGCCGACTGGAAACAGTATGCACAGTACGAAGAATACTTCATCCTTCATCGTCCATATTTTGGCATTTATATTTTACTCGCTATTTGTGTCCTTTATGGAGAGCTCAAAAGAAATTTTAATACTATATCGATTTTTCTGGTTGCTGTTTTTATTGCCTTCATTATACTCATACAGGCAAAAATGTCAATCATCACACTTTTCATTTTATTTGTTGCTGAAGCAAGGCTGATCAGCAACCAAAAGATCAGGAAAATTGTAATGCTTACATTTTCAGCATTGATTGGAGTCGGTTTACTTGTTGCTTCAGCGTTTTATCTTAATCAAAGAGTAAATCTTAAGCAGAAACAAGGCACTGAAAGATTTTTAATTTTAAGTGTCAATACCAGGCTTGAACATTATGCCTGCGCACTTGAAATCATCAATCAAAACACGGTCACTGGCGTTGGTTCCGGAAAGCTGGCACCGATGCTTGATTCCTGTTATAATAGTAATAATTCGCAACTCACAAAACATGGTAAACATTTCAATGTACACAATGAATTCCTTGAAGAAACTGCGAGGCATGGAATCATTGGACTATCCGTTTATCTCGCTTGCTTCTTTTTCTTTTTCAGACAGGCATTAGGGAAAAAAGACAACCGATATTTACAATTACTTCTGATTATTGTACTTGCAAGTATGACAGAAACAATTTTTTCCAGGGCACAGGGCGTATTGATGTTTAGTTTTTTTAATGCCTTGTTTTATCTTCGGAAAGAAAGATTAACCGCGGATTAATCCAAATTATTTTTCAACAAATCGCTCAACTGATCTACATCCAAAGGATCAAAATAAGTAACGCGATTACCACATACTTCCGGCATAGGTCCGGCATTTGAACAAAGC
>JBKDJT010000246.1:0-4913 GCA_046345435.1 Bacteroidota bacterium | reverse complement strand
CAGTAGTGTGGAAATGGGTCTTTCTCTCGATTCATTGGTCATGCGTCTTCGTTCAAAAGCCATATATGCTCCATTGTTTCAGGCTGCTTTTGGCAGCACTGACATAGATACCCTAAAAATAGCCCGAGCACTTGCACAGTTTATCAGATCAATGAATACGTTCGGATCAAAATTTCGTTTTGGCATCACAGTCACAAACGGGAATCCGGCAACTACTCCTTTTGTAAACTTTACAGCAGAGGAAAATCTAGGTAAAGATCTATTTATGGATGTTACTCGCGGTAATTGTCAGGCTTGTCATACACGCAACATTTTTGTCCCGCAAGGGTCAAAAAACATCGGTCTCGATCTGGAATATGCGGACAATGGTGTAGGTGAATTTTTTGATAACAGGTCTAAAGATGGTCAAGTCAGTGTGCCTTCATTGATTAATATTGCGCTAACCGGACCGTACATGCATGACGGACGTTATAAGACGCTCGAGGAAGTGATCAATTTTTATAGTGATTCCATTAAGCCACACAGAAATCTGGATGGTTTTCTAAGGGAAATCATTCCCGGAAATCCAAGTCCGAATAACAATCCATGTAATACTTGTCCGCCAAGAAAAATTCAATATTCCGAAGCAGAAAAAAAAGCATTACTTGCCTTTTTAAAAACACTGACAGATACTGTCTTAATTAAAGATCCGCGTTGGAGTGATCCTTTTTGCAGAACAACCTCAACAGGTGTTCGCGAACAAACACCGGTATTATCTGCATCCGTATTTCCAAATCCTGTAGTTATCGGCAAATTGGTTTCTGTTAGAATGTTGAACAAACAAAGATTTAATGGCTGGATTGTGATTATGACTACAGATGGAAGAAGCGTTTATCAAAGAAATGAAATATTCCAGGCAGGACTATATACTTTTTCAATACCTGACGTCTTTCGTTTGCCGGGCATGTATCTGCTTAAAATTTATACCGGCAAAACCGAAGCCCTGGTCTTAAAACTGATTTCTGCAGCTCCTCATTAACCCAAAATCATAAATCTTTCCTGAAAGATCTTTAAAGACCGAAGAAACTTTTATCTGTCTTTATTAAGGGATTAAAAAAATCTGCTTTTTCTTTATAATATTTATATTTTCACTTTGTTTGGGATGTCAATTTTTTTTAGACTAATTATTTTTTATGTTTCAGCATATTTACAGCAATAAAATATCATTGCGTAATACAATCATTGTTGCCTTATTGCTTTCTGTCATTCTCATTCAAAGTTGTAATGAAAAAAAAGACGATAAAAAATGGATCAGCAATCCCATTCTATACAATAAAACAGTGAAGAAGCTGAATGATGTAGTGCTGGAGAATAATTTTCCTCCTATGATTGCTTCCAGAAACTATGTGTATGCCTGCATAGCAGGATATGAATGCATTGCAGCAGGAGATTCTTCATTTAAAAGTTTAAGCGGGCAAATCAAACATTTGCCGGCCATGCCTTCTCCACAAATCATTCAGGGTGAAATAAATTATGAACTTGCCGCCTTGCTCGCCTTCACCAAAGTGGGCAATGCAGTTACTTTCCCTGAAGGAAGTTTGATGGATTACCATGCAGAATTGCTGCGGCTTGCAGATTCTGCAGGCATGCCATCCTCAATCATAAAAGCTTCGGTTACTTTTTCAGATACCATTTCATCAGCCATCCTCCAATGGAGCAAAGGTGATCGTTATGGTGCTACCCGCGGCGATGTAAAATTCAATGTCACCGATGAACCCGGGCGGTGGGTACCAACCCCGCCATTATATGCATCGGCAGTGGAACCACACTGGAAAAAAATTCGTCCGATGGTTCTAGACAGTGCTTCACAATTTTCCATACCTCGTCCACCTGGTTTTAAACCAGATGATAAAACAAGCTCCTTTTACAAAGCCATGCTGGAAGTAAAAGAAACAGGAGATAAACTCACCGCCGAACAAAAAGAAATTGCAGACTTCTGGGACGACAACCCTTTCCGCATGAATGTGAGAGGACATGTAATGTTTGCCACGAAGAAATTTTCTCCGCCCGGTCACTGGTTGAATATCGTTGGTATTGCTGCAGAAACAGCCGGTGCAGATTTTCATACAACGGTTGCTGCCTATGCACAAACATCCATCGCCTTTTTCGATGCATTCATACGTGGCTGGGAAGAAAAATACAAAAGCGTGCTGATTCGTCCGGAAACGGCCATCCAGCAATGGCTTGATCCAAATTGGAAACCTTATATCCAAACGCCTCCCTTCCCTTCTTATGTAAGTGGCCACGCAACAAATTCCGCTGCCGCAGCGGAAGTAATGACTAATTGGTTTGGCGATAGTCTTTCTATTAAGGATACATCTTTGGTTGAATTTGGCATCAAGGCAAGAAACCTTAAATCTTTCAGATTAGCAGCAGAAGAAGCGGCAATGTCGAGACTATACGGCGGCATTCATTATCGTTTTGATAATGAAGAAGGATTAAAAGCAGGAAAACAAATCGGAAACTTAATCACCCAACGTTTAACTTTAAAACTAAAATAATGAATCGACTATTCTTACTTTTTATGGTTTGTTTGTTTTCATTCAACGTGAAAAGTCAGACAGCAAAAGCAAGCTTAACCGCCTCCGGCATGGCCATTGTAGCAACCGATGGCGAATCTGCTTATTTCACTATGGGTGGGCCAGGCGTCAAACTGGCACGCGATGGCTGGCATCTTGGTGTTTATATGCTTCCGAGTTTGCGTTATAAAAAAGATCCACTCATACCGGATGTGACTACTGTCCTTGGAACAGGTCTTGTGATGGGTCGTAAACGAATCGTATTATCTATTCCTTTTTATTATTTATTAGCCACCAAAAAATGGGAAGTAGCTGCCGGTATTGGTGTGAAGCTTGGAAAATAGACACAACGATTAAGGCGCATTTGCAGACCAGTGTAATGAAATTTTTCTAGGTTTTTCTTGATCAGTCTTAATTATGAGCTCTTGATTTACAAGAATATGATGAAAAGTAGCGCCACCCAATGGAATACTACAACGATCCATAGATTTTTCATTGATGTTTCAGCATAATTCTTAAGCTTACTGATAACCTTTTGTTTAATGGCTTCATCGGAATCCAAAGCACCTAAATCTTGATGCAGATCGCCAAGTATTTTTTTATTTAAAACAGCATTAATGCGTTTAAAGAGCCAGTTGTTTTCTTCATGACTAACAACAGAAACAGATTCGCCAATAGGAGTAACTTCAGCGTTTTGTATTGTATTGCCATTTTCCTGCTTTAGGTTCAATTCTTTCTTCAGTTTACCAATAATCTTATCGAGTAACGGATTAAGAAAACTATCCGATTTTTCTGCCAAAAGTTTAGCTATGACTTTTTTGATAGCAAACTGATACGCGTTGGTAAATATAAGGTACGCGCTTGCCCCTATCAGGAACAGTAAAACAATTTGCACAGGAGCCGCCATAAAAATGGCTTTTAAGGCGCTAATACTAACGATAGTGTCATAAGTCACATCAATATTGTAGATCAAATAAACCAGTCCGATGAGGAAGCTTAATAAGACACTTACTAAACCGATAAATAAATATATTATTAGATTGGTAATTCCGTAAGTTGTCAATTTGGTAATGTAATTGATTTGGTTAAGCATACTATTATGAGTTTTATTGACGAATATATACTAAAAAACAATATTATATTTCCGACAATTTTAATACTTCGTCAATAAAAATAATAAAGCCCTCTTTCAATTCCTCTTCAATTAAATTTTAAAGGATCTTTTTACCTGTTTTTAGAAATCTTTCAAAAGGTCCTGTTTCTTTTCCCGAAATTTGCATTCCATCTGTATAATTATTATGACTCAATTTGAACGCTTTGTTTTATCGAACGGACTTCGTGTATTGGTACACGAAGATGCCTCTACACCTATGGCCGTAGTGAATGTTTTGTATGATGTGGGTGCACGTGATGAAAACCCGGAGCAAACCGGCTTTGCCCATTTATTTGAACACCTGATGTTTGGTGGATCAGTGAATATTGAAAGCTATGACGAACCTTTACAAATGGCAGGCGGAGAAAACAATGCCTATACAACCAACGATCTTACCAATTATTATTGTCAGCTTCCGGCAGAGAATATTGAAACAGCCTTTTGGCTTGAAAGCGACAGAATGCTAAGTCTGGCTTTTTCAGAAAAAAGTCTGGATGTGCAGCGGAAAGTTGTTTGTGAGGAATTCAAAGAGCATTACCTCAATAAACCTTACGGTGATGCCTGGCATAAAATGCGTGAGCTTGCTTATAAAGTTCATCCTTACAAATGGATGACCATCGGCAAAGAGTTAAAACATATTGAAGATGCGCAATTAAATGATGTAAAAAACTTTTTCTTTAAGCATTACACACCGGCAAATGCGATTCTTGTGGTTGCAGGAAATGTAAAAACAAAAGAAGTGCTTGCTCTTGCAGAGAAATGGTTTGGCCCTATTCCATCAGGTAACAAATACAACCGTAATATTTCGCAGGAGCCTGTGCAGCACGATGCAAGAAGAATGGAGATAAAAGCAGATGTACCACTTGATGCTTTTTACAAAACATGGCATATGGCTGCACGAAGAGATCGCGAATACTATGTCACCGACCTGATCACCGATATTCTTGGCGGTGGTGCTTCTTCGAGATTATACCAGTCGCTCGTTAAAGAACAGCAATTGTTCAGCAATATCGACTGCTATCATTTTGGAAGTACCGATGCCGGGCTTCTCACCATTGAAGGAAAACTGGTGAAGGGCGTGAAGGTGGAAGATGTTGAAAAGGCTGTGGATCTGGAAATAACTCGTCTTACGGAGGAGAAGGTATCAGAGAAAGAATTACAGAAAGTGATTCACAAAACAGAAAGTACCATCTTATTTGAAG
>JBKDJT010000245.1:0-6870 GCA_046345435.1 Bacteroidota bacterium | reverse complement strand
GCACCTGAATGCCCATGGCACGACATTGCTCAACAAAAGCAAAAAATTTACTGTTGTCAAAAAACATCTGCGTCATAATATATTCGGCACCTGCATCCACTTTCTCTTTCAGCCGCTGCATCTCAATCTCCATATTCGGACATTCAAAATGCTTTTCAGGATAGCCTGCAACACCGGCACAAAAATCTGTGCGAAAACCATCGCGTATGTCCTCTTCCAGATAAACTCCATTGTTGAGATTGATGGTCTGTTTCAAAAGATCAATCGCATATTTATTTCCCTCTGCATGTGGCTCAAAAAAGGTTTCATTTTTAGCAGCATCCCCTCTGAGCACCAACACATTTTGAACACCGATGAAGTTGAGATCAATTAAAGCATCTTCTGTTTCTCTTTTAGAAAAGCCCCCGCATATAAGGTGAGGAACCGCATCGATGTTGTAATGATTTTGTAACGCGGCACAAATACCAACCGTACCCGGACGCTTGCGCACTTCTACTTTTTCAAAAGTGCCGTCTAGTTTTTTCTTAAAAACATGTTCGGCTCTGTGATAGGTAACATTTATAAAGGAAGGTTTAAACTCCATCAGCGGATCGAGGTGATCAAAAATTGAGTTGATGGTTTTTCCTTTAAGCGGAGGCAGGATTTCAAAAGAAACCAGTGTACCCTTCGACTCCGCAATGTGTTGTGTAACCTTCATGTGCTATAATCTTCCTGCAAACATAAAGCAGCCGGACCGCTTCTTCAAACATTGTTTATGAATGATTTGTGTGGCACTAGGGTGTTTCCTGAGATATTCGGTAAGTTTGCAGCAAACAAATCATCTTTTGTCACTTTCTATTCATACCAAGAACCTCGTAAAGCGTTACCACAACCGAACGGTTGCCAATCAGGTAAGCATTGATGTGCGCCAGGGGGAAATTGTTGGATTGCTCGGGCCTAACGGGGCCGGTAAAACAACTACTTTCTATATGGTTGTCGGCTTTGTTAAGCCAGATGAGGGGGAGGTTTTTCTTAATGAGGAGAACATCACACGCATGCCTATGTACAAGCGGGCGCAGAGAGGCATCGGTTATTTACCTCAGGAAGCCAGCGTCTTTCGTAAGTTAAGTGTGGAAGATAATATTTCTGCCGTACTTGAAATGTCGAACCTGAGCCGAGCGGCACAGAAAGAAAAACTGGAAGAGCTGCTCACTGAATTTCGTTTACATCATGTACGCAAAAACATGGGCGACTCTCTGAGTGGTGGTGAAAGAAGAAGAACAGAAATCGCCAGAGCCCTTGCCGTAGATCCAAAATTTATTCTTCTCGACGAGCCTTTTGCCGGCGTTGATCCGATTGCAGTTGAAGACATACAATCGGTAGTTGCACGACTCAAATACAAGAATATCGGCATCCTGATCACAGACCATAATGTTACTGAAACGCTTTCCATTTGCGATCGCGCTTACCTGCTGATCGACGGAAAAATATTTAAACACGGAACTGCAGAAGAGTTGGCAGAAGATGAACAGGTGCGGAGACTTTACCTTGGAAGAAACTTCGAGCTAAAACGCAAAGACTATCTGCATGAAGAAGCCGGTTTAGAACAACAAGCCCCATCTAATGAAAATCATTGATTTGAAACATTAAGTTTTCTATCTTCCCGATATGAAAATTCTGAGTCCTGCCATTTCCCGTCTTGCCCGCTTACGTATGTGGCGGATAGAAGCCTGGATGAATAATCCGCAGGCAGCTCAACGGGAAGTATTGCAGGATCTTGTTACCACCGCCCAATATACCCAGTTCGGGCATCAATATCAGTTTGAAAAATTATTTTCAGTTGCCGAATTCAAATCGCATGTGCCTGTTCATGAATATGATGATCTGAAGCCTTATATCGAGCAGATGCTTGCCGGAGAAGAAAATGTTTTATGGCCAACACCGGTTGAATGGTTTGCCAAAAGCAGTGGAACCACCAGTGATAAAAGCAAATTTATTCCCGTTAGTGAAGAGAGTTTGAAAGACGGACATTACAAAGCAGCGAAGGATGTGCTCACGCTTTATTATCAGAATTTTCCGGCTTCTGATCTGCTAACAGGTAAAGGACTTGTTATTGGCGGAAGCCATAGTGTAAGCAGTATTAATGAAGAAATTCATTACGGTGACTTAAGTGCTGTGTTGATGCAGAATGCCCCTTTCTGGAGCAACTGGATCAGAACACCCGATCTTGAAATTGCGCTGATGGACAAGTGGGAGCAAAAAATTGAGCGACTCGCAGATGCAACAATCGTTGAAAACATCACATCTATTTCAGGCGTTCCAACATGGACGATTGTTCTGTTTAGAAGAATACTGGAAAAAACAGGAAAGAAAAACATTTCAGAAGTCTGGCCCGGACTTGAACTCTATCTGCATGGAGGAGTTTCGTTTATTCCTTACCGTGAGCAAATGGAAAAGCTGATCGGAAAACCAATCAATTATCTTGAAATGTATAATGCCAGCGAAGGATTTTTCGCGGCACAGGATCAGCCCGGAGAAGATGGAATGCTTTTATTCGCAGATCACGGTATCTTTTATGAATTCATGCCGCTTGAAGAATACGGATCTCGTTTTCCGAAGACGGTTGGTCTCTCGCAGGTTGAGCTAAACAAGCAATATGCCCCCATTATCAGCACAAACGGAGGTTTGTGGCGATACATTGTAGGAGATACAATTCAATTTACATCCCTTCATCCTTACCGCATCCGAGTCAGCGGAAGGCTGAAACATTTTATCAACGCCTTCGGTGAAGAACTAATCATTGACAATACAGATCGTGCACTCGCAATGGCATGTGAACAAACAGGAGCTGTTGCCATCGAATACACAGCCGCGCCTGTTTATTTCAACGAAAACGGGAATGGCGCACATGAATGGCTGATTGAGTTTGAAAAAGCCCCGGATAATACAGCTCAGTTTATCTATGAACTCGACAACGCCTTAAAGCAGCTGAACAGTGATTACGAAGCAAAACGGGAGAAAGATATTGCATTGAGAGCGCCGCTTCTTCGCCAGGTAATTCCCGGAGGCTTTCACAAATGGCTGGAGCAAAAAGGCAAACTTGGCGGACAACACAAAGTGCCTCGTCTGAGCAACAACAGACAAATTATCGAAGAAATGGCCGCATTGAATTTATATCCGGCTGAATAACCGGAGTTTCTCTTTGACATTACCTTTGCGGCTTTATGGGACAAAAAAAATTAATTCGATTTGAAGAGTTGACCACATTTCCAAACGTGTTGCAGTATCCGCAAAACATGGCAGGAAATTGGTGTTCCTTTTTTTCCAAAGCAGGACCGATCACGCTTGAACTTGCCTGCGGAAAAGGAGAGTATGCTGTAGGCATGGCAGAATTATATCCTGAAAGAAATTTCATAGGCGTAGATCAGAAAGGCAACCGCATCTGGGTTGGAGCAAAAAAAGCATTAAGCACTGAATTAAAAAATGTGGCTTTTCTCCGCACAAAAATTGATCTTATATCAACCTAATTTGGGCCCGATGAAGCAGAACAAATATGGATAACATTACCCGATCCGAAACTTCGTGCTACCAAACACAAAAAGCGACTCACACATCCTAAATATTTACGCCTTTACCAATCGTTTTTAAAAAAAGACGGACGCATTCATCTCAAAACAGACTCTCCGGTTCTTTACAATTTTACCCTGGAAGTAATTTCACTTTACACGCTCCGACTTCACTCCTCTACCGACGATCTGTATAGTGCTCCTCTCGAAAAAAAAGAGCTCGGTATAAAGACACATTATGAAGGACTTGACATAGCCGGAAGTAAAAAAATTCATTATGTCTGCTTTTCATTAGGCGAAGAGATCCTTGCAGAAGAGAAAGATATCCTGCTGAAAAATTGGGTGTTTGACAATGAAAAAACAGATGCTGCCTTATAAAAGACATTGATTAAACAAAATATTGATTTCTACTTTGATATATTGATCTTGTAGGATATGAAAAAGCTGGCAGAGGGAACTGATTATTATTACGACGACCAGGGCAATATCGTTTTAACGGAAGCATACCACCTGAACAAAGGTTATTGCTGTGGCCATGGTTGCAGACACTGCCCGTACGACTTTGAGAATGTTCCTGAAACACGCCGTAACTTGCTTTTGAAAGAACGAAAGCATGCCGCCAAAGAAAACAAAAAAGAAAACAAACCTTCGGTCTAAACTTCCGGAAAAAAATAAGTCCCGTTATCACTTCTTTGAAGATGTTTATGAAGTCGTTCGCTTAATCCCGAAAGGACGTGTGACTTCATATGGAGCCATTGCTGCATATCTCGGAACAAAATCTTCATCCCGCATGGTTGGCTGGGCAATGAACAGCTCACATCAGGCACACCCTCCTGTTCCTGCACAGCGTGTTGTAAACAGAAACGGCATGCTTACCGGCAAACATCATTTTGAAACTCCAACCAAAATGGAAGAGCTTCTAGCTGCAGACGGGGTTCAAGTTAAGAACGATAAGATTGTTGATTTTGACTCTTTGTTCTGGGATCCTGCGGTGGAACTGGAAAAGATGCTTTGACCCCTCATCTATACAGATAGAATTTATCTTTAGCGATTACAGATAATAAGGACTGATCATCAGGTAAACGATCACACCGGTAACAGCCACATACAACCAGATTGGCCAGGTAATTTTAGCCAGTTTTTTGTGGCGAGCATACTCTCCGGTTAAAGCACGATAAGCAGTAAAAAGAATCAGCGGGAGAATGATGCCCGCTAAAGTTATATGCGTAATAAGAATGAAGTAGTAAATGATTTTTGGCAAGCCCGTACCACCATACTCGGTAGATCCTGAGAACAAGTGATGACAGATATAAGAAAGCAGGAACATGACAGAAAATCCAATTGCCCAAAGCATCAGGCGCTTATGTGTTCTGAAACGCTTATCCTTGGCTGCCCAAAAACCACCAAGAAGCAACAAAGTAACAAAGGTGTTGATTAATGCATTGATGCGTGCGAATATATGTTTATCAAAACCCAAGCTCACCTCTATGGTTACGCGCCCTAATATAACAACAGCAGCAAACACAACAACAGAAACAGCTACAATTAATATCGTAGCCAGTGAATCATTCTTTTTTATACTTGCAGGAAGTGTAATGCCTTTGCTATGTTGATGTTTACGGTTACCCATGATTATTTATTTTCTGAATAAATTTCTTTTTTTGGTTTTGTCTTTTTCAAGAATCAGTAAACTCACATCACGCGCAAGTTTAGTAAGTGAAGCGCTGTCTGTTCCATCATACCATCCTCTTACAACCCTGTTCTTGTCTAACAAATAAAACTTATCGGTATGAAGAAACGCCGTATCAACTTCTCCCCCGTCAACAATACCGGCCTTGAGTTCGTTGAATGCAAGATCATAAATTGTCTTCTTTTCTCCTGTGAGCATCCACCAGTTATGGTGCCTTACGCCAAAGCGGTCTGCATATTTTTTTAACGCATCTACACTGTCGCGTACAGGATCAACAGAAAAGGAAATGAATTGAACAAGGGTATCATTTTTTAAATAGCTGTCCTGCAACTTTTTCATGTTTTTGGTGAGCGTCGGGCAAGGATTCGGACAACGGGTGAAAAAGAAATCAACTATCAATATCCTGTTTTTAAGATCATCAGCACAAACCTGTTTGCCCAGCTGATTTGTAAGACAAAAATTAGATACCCTATGCCAGGCAGTATCTTTTACCAGTTTCCCATTTACTGTTTTTGTAATAACAGAATCATAAAACCATCTCTTGGGCATATCAACGGCATCTTCACTTGCATTTTTCACCAGAAAATAAGCAAGGACAGGTACTCCCACCACAAACATCAAAACAATTAAAGCCCTTTGACTCATATTATACTTGACAATTCAGTCTTAAAAAAGTTTGTCCCGACAGCCCCTTTTCGGGTTTGGCGGGACAAATAATACTTTGGTTGGTTATATCATTAATGTTTCTCTGCTCCGTGTGAAGAGTGAGAGGACTGTTCGTGTTTAACGGGATCTAATGGCTTATACTCATTGCGCAGGTTTTTCCATGAATCACCATCCCACAAAAAAGCAATGATAAACCATACGAATAACAAAAGAGGAACAATGATCGTCATGATCAGATTGCGCACTTCATCGCCTAGATGCATAAATATAGAAACAATGTAAAAGGCTTTTGCGAAAGAAAGGATGATGACTGTTCCTTTAAACATAAGCACGACGAGTTCGCTGAAATCAGTTGCATAAAGAAGATAGCCTATTCCTAGCTCAATCATTGTAATGACAGAAAGCAGAATTGTTGTTTTGAAAATCCTCTTTTTTGATTCTTCAGTGGGAGCTTCGTGCGGAATGCTCACTTCTCCTCCAAAAGTTTGATGTTCCATATATAAAGTTTGGAAATTTAAATAATGAATTAGTTATACAAGATAGAAAAACAAGAATACGAATACCCATACCAGGTCTACAAAGTGCCAGTACAGTCCGATCTTTTCAATCATCAGGTAATGACCTCTCCTTTCAAAAACACCTCTCCATGCCATAATGGTTACGATGATATTGATAACCACACCGGAAAACACGTGAAAACCGTGAAACCCTGTAATGGTAAAGAAGAAGTTTGAAAAATTGCTGGAAGCAATTGTGCCATCAGCATTCGGAAAAGGATTGCTGCCCCACCAAGCGCCCTGGTGATGAAGGTGCGTCCACTCCCAAGCCTGACAACCCAAAAAGGCAAAACCTCCTATGATCGTCCACAACATCCATTTAATTACTCCCTTCTTATTGTTGCGATGCCCTTCATGTACCGCCAATACCATTGTAACAGAACTTACAATAAGGATGAATGTCATCAAACTC
>JBKDJT010000244.1:0-3016 GCA_046345435.1 Bacteroidota bacterium | reverse complement strand
ACTGCTTTCTATGAAGGGAACGGTGAACTGCAAATAGAAAAAGACAACGAAGAAATGGTTGTCTTTTCAAGAAGGCTTGAATTGGATGGTATCCGCTTTGAAGAACCGTCTCCGAATCTTTTTTCATTCAATAATTCTTATGGTGCTTGTCCTACATGCGAAGGTTACAGCCAAACGCTGGGTATAGATGAACACCTCGTTATCCCCGTTCCTTCAATGTCCGTTTACGATGGCGCAATAGCGCCATGGAAAGGTGAAAAAATGGGCTGGTGGAGAGAACAGTTTGTAAAAGCGGCTTCCAAAGAAGGTTTTCCAATCCATAAACCAATAGCTGATCTTTCCAAATCGCAATACAATCAACTTTGGAAAGGCATCGGCAAAGCTTTGGGCATTGATGACTTCTTTTCTGAGGTCGAATCAAATTTATATAAAGTTCAGTACAGGGTTTTGCTGAGTCGTTACAGAGGTCGTACAACCTGCACCGATTGTGGCGGCTATCGTTTACGGAAAGAAGCATTATATGTTAAGATCCGGGATAAGCATATTGGAGAATTGTGTGAAATGCCCGTGAAAGATTTAAAGAAATGGTTTGATACGATTGTATTCACTGAGCATGAAAAAGCAATTGCCCATCGCATCCTGATTGAATTAAACACGAGAATCGATACACTTTTAAAAGTCGGATTAGGATATCTTACACTCAACCGCCTTGCCAACTCATTAAGCGGAGGAGAAAGTCAGCGTATTCAATTAACGAGATCTTTAGGCAGTAATCTTACCGACTCATTATATATTTTAGATGAACCTTCCATTGGTCTTCACCCCCGAGATACCGCCAACCTGATACAGGTATTGAAAGAATTGAGAGATCTGGGTAATACTGTTTTGGTAGTTGAACATGATGAAATGATGATGCGCGAAGCCGATCACATTATTGACATGGGACCACTTGCCTCTGTTTACGGAGGAGAAGTAATTGCTGAAGGACGATATTCAGAAATCATTCATCAACCAAAAAGTCTTACCGGCCAGTATCTGAATGGCACGAAAAAAATTGCAGACTTAGGCAAAATCAGACCCTGGAAAAAAAGCATCATCCTTGAAGGTGCACGTCAACACAATTTGAAAAACATTGACGTTGAATTTCCATTAAACATTTTATGCGTAGTAAGCGGCGTCAGCGGAAGCGGAAAAACTACACTTGTGAAATCTATCCTCTACCCTGCACTTCAAAAACTGAAAGGCATACATGAAAACAGACCGGGCATTCATAAAAAAATAAAAGGTGATCTCGAAGCAATCAGTCATATAGAAATGATTGATCAGAACCCAATTGGAAAAAGCAGTCGAAGTAATCCTGTTACATATATCAAAGCCTATGATGAAATCAGATCATTATTTGCAGAGCAGCCATTAAGTCGCATACGAGGTTTTCAGCCAAAACATTTTTCGTTTAATGTTGACGGAGGAAGATGTGATGCATGTAAAGGCGAAGGAGAGCAAATAGTAGAAATGCAGTTTCTGGCGGATGTGCATCTCACTTGTGAGCAATGCAAAGGGAAACGATTTAAAGATGAAGTACTGGAAGTAACATATGAAGAAAAATCAATTCACGATGTATTGTGTATGAGTGTGGATGATGCAATAGAATTTTTCAGAAATGAAAAAGACCTGGTGAAAAAACTAATGCCATTGCAGGAAGTAGGATTAGGCTATGTTCAACTCGGACAAAGCAGTGATACACTTAGCGGCGGAGAAGCACAACGTGTAAAACTGGCTTCTTTCCTGGGAAGAGGTACGAGTCAGGGAGCTATACTTTTCATTTTTGATGAACCAACAACCGGATTACATTTTCATGACATCAGCAAACTGCTGAAAAGTTTTCATGCATTGATTGCAAACGGACACTCTGTTCTTGTAATCGAACACAATACAGATGTGATTCAGCGGGCCGATTGGGTAATTGATCTTGGTCCGGAAGCCGGAGAAGGTGGCGGACAACTTGTTTACGCAGGTACGCCTTCTCAATTAAAAAAGTGCAAGGAAAGCGTAACTGGGAAATATATTTGAGAAAGATTGTTATTGGTTCTTGGTTATTGGTCGGAACAAACACTCTGCGAAACTCTCTTTTTCTCCCTTCTCTGCGCCAAAACCCCACACTGGTTATCCTAGTCTTTGAATATTTTTCGAAGTAATTAATGATCACTTCATTTACCAATCTTCTTGATAAAAGCGATATAAGTTGGGAAGTGATCGCTATAGCCACCTCTGTACATATTCCCATCCCAGGTACGCATCGGATAGCCTTTAAAGTTTCCGATATTTTCAACCATGTATTCCTTATTGAAAATAAAATGCTTGTAATAAAAGAAACCGTCTTGTTCTTTGGAAAGCCAGGGGGAGGAAATCAAAATCTGATCAAATAATCCCCATGCATCCTGATAGGCAAGTGTGCCGATTCCTTTTTTATATAAATTATACCAGGGATTATACATCTCGCGGGCGCCAACCTGCTCAGGTTCCTGCTTTGTACCGATAATTTTAGTTAAACTCACATTTACAGGATCATCATTCAGATCACCCATCAATACAAACTTTGCTTTGGGATCAATCTTTAGAATAGAATCCATATGATTGCGACAAACCTGTGCAGCAGCAGCCCTACCTGGAGCACTTCTTTTTTCACCGCCTCTGCGACTCGGCCAGTGATTGACATAAATATGAATTGTTTCGCCGTCAAATTTTCCTTTTACCCATAAAACATCACGGGTATAATAAGCATCCTTGGCTCCTGTCGGCAGTTGCACAAATAATTTGTCACTTGCTTCTACCGTAAAATATTTTGGATTGTAAAGAAGTCCAACATCTACACCTCTAGCGTCTCTGGAATCATAATGAACAATTGCATATTGTCTTTTTGCTATAAGAGGATGTTTTACTAAATCACTGAGAACAGTGTCATTCTCTACTTCCGCCACACCAAGAATAGCGGGACCGTCAGGGGTTTGATCTGCTC
>JBKDJT010000243.1:0-2987 GCA_046345435.1 Bacteroidota bacterium | reverse complement strand
TACTTTATGCCGGTACAGAGTATGGCATGTATGTTTCAAGAGACAACGGGGCAAACTGGATTTCGTTTCAGTTAAATCTGCCTGTTGTTCCGATTACTGATCTGACCATCAAAGACAACAACCTAATTGTAGCTACACAGGGAAGAGGATTCTATGTGTTGGATGAACTTTCCTTACTTCAGCAATACGACCCCGTTGTATTTTCAAAAGCATTACATGTGTTTGAGCCCGATTTAGCTTGGCGTTTTACCGAAAATCCATACAGTCGATATGGCGGTAGTGGTCGCATAGCAGGTGAGAACCCATCTTCCGGAGCCGTTGTTCCATTCTATCTATCATCTATCACAGACAGCACGAAATGTATAGTGTCAATTTTTGACAAGAACAAAAAACTGATTCGTCGTTACGGAATAGATGAAAAAGAAAAACTTGATTGGAACCCCGGCATGAACGAGTTTGTATGGGATCTACGTTATCCTTCATCAGACAGAGCAGAGGGCATGGTATTGTGGAATGGTGTTCCTTCGAATTTTATTGCGCCTCCTGGAGAATATACTGTGCGAATTCATGCCGGTAATGATTCCGCTGATGTTTCACTGCGTGTACTTGCAAATCCAAATTATAGTTTAACACAGGAAGGTTATGAACAGCAGTTTGCTTTGTTAAATGATATACAGAATAAGTTTAATGAAGTGCAAAAGGCAATTAAAGATGTACGCACTATTAGAAGTCAAATACAGGCATTTACAAAGAGATTAGGAGTAAATTGTCCGAAAGAAGTGACAGCGCTGGCAGATAATATCATCAAGCAACTTACAGCCATCGAAGAAGTTTGCTACCAGACAAAAGCAAAGAGCAGTCAGGATGTATTAAATTATCCCATACGACTCAATGATAAACTCAGCGGCTTGTTTGATGTTGTGAACAGCGGAGTGAATGCGCCGAGCGCACAAGCTAGAGAAGTTTATCAGGAATTAAGCAGGCAGGCAGATGAACAAATCAATAAACTGAAAAGTATTCAATCAAATGAACTTATACAGTTGAACAAATTGATTCGTGAGAAGGAGTTGCCGGTGATAGGACTTGAATAATAATGTTGATTTGTTTGGGAGAAGAGTGCTCATTCCTCTCCTAGCAAATCAGGTCTTCTTTTACGAGTACGATCAAGTGCCTGTTCATATCGCCACTCTTCAATTTTCTTCAAATCTCCACTCAATAAGATGTCCGGCACTTTGTACCCGTTGTAATCGGCAGGCCTTGTATAAACAGGAGGAGCAAGTAGGTTATCCTGAAAAGAATCAGTCAAAGCTGAAGTTTCATCATTCAGCACACCGGGAATTAAACGACCGATGGTATCAACTAGAACAGCGGCAGCAAGCTCTCCCCCGCTAAGCACATAATCGCCAATAGAAATTTCAAGAGTAACATATTTATCACGAATACGCTGGTCGATTCCTTTGTAGTGGCCGCATATCAGCAATAGTTTGTTTTTCAGAGAAAGACGATTCGCAGTTTTTTGCTGAAAAGTTTCGCCGTCGGGCGTGAGATAAATGATTTCATCGAAAGGCCCATCTGCACTTAACTCGATAATTGCTTTTTCCAGCGGCTCACACATCATCACCATTCCCGCTCCTCCTCCGTATTGATAATCATCGACCTGGCCATATTCATTCACTGCCCACTTACGCAAATGATGTAGTGTAACACGAAGCAACCCTTTTTCCTGGGCACGTTTCATGATGGAGTGACCGAGCGGACTTTCAAGCAATTCAGGGACAACAGAAAGAATATGTATTTGCATAAAAGCAAATTTACGTTCAGCAGCCCAAGAACCCACTCAGAGCGTAATGGTCTTTTTGGGCATGTATATTGAACACTGTAAAATTAAAAAGCCGCTTAAAAAAGCGGCTTTTTAAGAAAAACGTTAGACTTTATTTAAAAATGCTAAATCCAAGATAAAGACTAGTATTAATATAATTGTCGCCTGTTGGAGCATCTGCAGAAAAGAGTCTCAATCCAAAGATCGTTTTAGGCCCTTTAGAACTTATGTCAAGAATAGGTCCTGAAGTCTTCAAATCACTTGCTAAGTTAAATTGATATCCAATTCCTGCTGCAACATTTGGAGATAATCGATACTTAACCATTACCGGTATTTCGATATTAGAATATCTTTCAGTTTCTTTATTGCTGCCAATTTTAGTTGTAAATGCATAAGAGGAGTAGTTTGCCTCAACCTGAAAATTTATTTTATTAGGTAACTCAAGTACTTCATAATACCCTATATTATACCCTATTCCAGAACTGAAATTGTCATTTTTCTCAGTAAGAACCGAGTAGTTAGTACCAAAGCGAAATCCACCATAAATTTCACTTTGTGATTTTGCAGAAAAAAAAGTTATCAAAAGTAGTGATAAGCTTAAAATATGTTTAGTCATGATTAATTTATATTAATGTTAATAAATTTGAATTCCAAATAAATGAATTAGTTATCAGATTTGACATCTAATTTGAGATCTAATTTTTTATTATTCTCGGTATAAGGAACCTGATAAAACTTCTTAAACTTTCCAGCATACCCTGTTACCTTCATTTTCACATTAGAAAAGAAAATAAAGTTTCTTTTTTCTAATACAAAATTCGGATGCACAATTACATCTGCATTTCGATTTGATATGGCGTTATATGCTGGAGCAGATTTAAGACTAGTAAAAAAGTTAGGAACAATTGGTGAACCGGATATATTTAAGCCTTCTGCATATTTTTTATCGCCGCTAACTCTGAAAATCAAAAAATATGAAGCTTCTGATTCTCCGGTTAGTACTTTGTTCATATCAACATCTACATCTGCCCTAATCGGATTTATTTGCGCTTTGGGAGCATACATAGGAGTTGAAAGAGTTGATGTTTGGATAGTTTTTCAACTAGCAAATAGACCTATTAAATGGATAATGTACTTTTTTTTGTTGGTATCTGGTGTGTGGGTGGTG
>JBKDJT010000242.1:0-3522 GCA_046345435.1 Bacteroidota bacterium | reverse complement strand
CTCCTGAGTTCGCTGAACGGGTCGTTTAGGGCCAGTGTTAATTGCTCAAGCGCTTTGGTATTTGTTTGTCTTTTTGATAGAAATTCAATCGCTTCCAATCTGTCGAGGTACTTTCCTGCATACTTATACTGGTGAATATATTCGTCTACGGTTTTATTTTCTTTTTTGGTGCACAAAAGAATTTTGTCTCCATCAAAATTGATTAGATCAGGTTTTTTCTGAGCAGTGAAATGGAAGGTATCCGCCTGATTATTTACCCATACATTGTAGCGCGATTTTGTTTGTCCGTTGTATATGTCAATCGCAACAGGTAGGCGGAATATTTTCTCTTTTTGCAATTGACGGACAATAACACTTACTTTCATTGTGCTTGAATCGTAGCTGTAAGTGATATCCAGATCCGGATGTCCACTTCCATAATACCATTGGTTGAAAAACCAGTTCAGGTCTTTTCCGGTTACTTCTTCAAAAGCAAGTCTTAATTGATGGGCTTCAGCAGCTTTGAACTGATTATTCTTCATGTATACATTTAAAGAACGAAAGAAGGCGCTATCGCCGATATAATTTCTTAACATGTGTAAAATACGTCCGCCTTTGTTGTAGCTCACGGCATCAAACATGTCTTCCTTATCGCTATAGTAAAACCGTACAAGATTTTTTTCTTCACTTCCGCTTTGCAGATAGCCCGCCATCGCTTCATAATTGGTTGCATCTGCTTTGTCTTTCCCGTATTTGTATTCATCCCAGAGATACTCGCTGTAATTGGCAAACGACTCATTCACGGTAAGATTACTCCAGCTTTCCGTTGTTACGAGGTCTCCAAACCATTGGTGAAATAATTCGTGTGCAATGGTTCCTTCCCAGCGGTTGCCGTCTAGCAGTTCTCTTGCATCCTGCTGCGCACTTTCCTGATGAAGTGTTGCAGTTGTATTTTCCATGGCACCACTTACAAAATCACGCCCTACAAACTGTGCATATTTAATCCAGGGGTATTCCACTCCAGTGATTTTTGAAAAGTAAGTCATCATTTCCGGGGTGTTGCCAAAGATTTTACGGGCTACGGAAGCGTACTCTTTTTCAACATAATAGGAAACTTCTTTTCCTTTCCAGTTATCTTTCACCACACTCATTTCGCCGGCACCCATGAAAAAGAGGTAGGGGGCATGCGGCTGTTCCATTTTCCAGTGATCAGTGCGTGTTCCGTCAGCATTTATTGTCTGTTTAATCAGCTTTCCATTGCTTAATGTAACCCATTTTGAAGGCACCCGCATCAGTATTTCGTTAGTAGTTTTTTGGTTTGGCCGGTCAATAGTAGGGCACCATACACTGGTAGCTTCCGTTTCGCCCTGAGTCCAGAACTGAGTTGGTTTATTCTTCTCTTCTCCTTTCGGGTTGATAAAATAGAGTCCTTTAGCATCTGTGATGGCAGCACTTCCCTCCGTTTTCCATTCAGTCGGAAGTGCGGTGTAGTCCATAGAGATTGTAAGAGTTTCTTCTTTGCTATAAGAGCGGTCTAGACGTATATTCAGTTGTTTTTGGTCATAGGCATAATTGAGTTTATTTTTCTTTGTTCCTTTTACAATCGAAACTTCACGTATTTTCATCCCTTTTGCATCCAGCAGCAGTGAATCTTGGTTGTAGAAATGCGGATTTAAAGAAATCCATACTTTCCCGTCCATCCTGGCATTGGGAATATCGAAAGAAGCTTCCAGGCGGGTATGTTTCAGAGAGAAAATTTTTTCTGGAGTTTCTCTGTAAATACTCTTCCATCTTAGATCTTCCCCTGTTTCTGTTTGAGAAAATGCAGGTACTTGTAATAAAAAAATCAAAATTGCGGATAGGAATGCGTGTATTCTCATTGTATATAAGTTAAGGCGTCAAAGATACCACCGGTCGGGAAACTGTTAATTATTTTTGACAGATGGTCGCAGGCAGGGATAAAAATTTTAGTTTTGTTCACATAACAAATACTGCTCCTTAATGGAAAGTAGTTACTCTCCATAAAATGAGTGAAGTATTTTAAAAGATTTTAAGCATTCAAAGATGAATCATTTTCTGTTGCGGCTTTTTCTTGTATTTGCAATAGTTTTCTCTATAGATCAGGGAATTCAGGCGCAGCGTACAGCATTTATTTATCTTCAAAGTGAAGAAGGGGTTCCATTTTATTTGAAGCGCAATAATCAGATTTATAATTCAACAGCTTCCGGATACCTGATTCTCGGCAAGCTTCCGGAGAATGATTTGCTTTTTCATATTGGTTTTCCGGGAGGTTCAACTCCGGAACAGCTGTTTCGTTTGCCGGTTACAAATGGAGGCAAAGGATTTTTAATAAAATCTTTCGGAGAAAAAGGGTGGGGTCTTTTTGATTTTCAGGACGCTTCTATTATTTATGCAATGGAGGTCGAAACAAATTCCGGCACTAAAACTGTAATCAAAAATGATCAGCCGGTAAATGATGCTTTTGCAAATATGCTTTCAGCTGTTACTAGGGATACCACCGTTAAGTATGTTGGTGTACAGCCTAAAAAGACAGATCCTGTTGTATCAATACAGATAGATTCTACTTTGACTAAAAGTATTTCGGTAGATTCTTCAGCAAGCCTTGATATGAAAGTAACTGATTTTAATAGTGCTCAGAGTACGGATAGTACTACATTGGTACAGGAGGTGAAAGATTCTACAATTTCTTCGGTTGATGTTTCTACAAAAAATGTTTTTCCAAAGTCGGGAATCACGATTGAATCGAATGAAAAAGTTGCAGAAGGAACAAATGTTGTTTTTATAATTGGCACACAACAGTCTGCCAGTGATACAGTAAGAGGTTTTATACCTGCAGAAGTAGTTGTTGTTGATTCCGCTGCAGTTTTAACAGATCCGATATTAGGTATAAATATTGCAGCAAGGGATTCAATGCCTGTAGCCGATACAACAGTCAGAGATATTTCTTTGATACAAAACAAATTGAATGTAGCTGACAGTACTTCTTTTGTAGTAAACGGCAATCAAGAACCACCTGTAATTATGCCTGACTCCTCTCTGGTTGTGCAGCATATGAAGGATTCGTCATTGAATATCTCTAAACAGACAGCTGACAGTTTAATGCAAAAGATGAATACTCTTCCTTTAAAAGATTCCGGAATTGTTTTAAGTCAAATTACAACAGAGGAAGTTCAGGAAAAGAAAATTCAACATGCAGATAGTCCTGTTAAAAAAGAAGATGACAAAAGTGGTTCTGTTTCTTTAACTGGCAGCTATTCGGCTATAAATACAATCTGTAAAAAAGCAGCAACGGATGAAGACTTCCTGAAGGCAAGAAGAAAAATGGCTCAGCAGTCGAAAGATGAGGAGATGGTTGCCGAAGTACAAAAGTTTTTCAAGAATATGTGTTTTACGACTGAGCAGATACGAAACCTGGCAGCTATTTTTCTTTCAGAAGAAGGCCGGTATCGCTTTTATGATGCTTCCATGAAATATGTTCAAGACTTTCATAATATTCATACGCTTGAAAACACAATGCTCACT
>JBKDJT010000241.1:0-2643 GCA_046345435.1 Bacteroidota bacterium | reverse complement strand
CTGCTTGCTGCTACACCCGCCATACAGCCTGTAAGCAACAGAGAACTCTCTCGTATTGCTTCCGGTTTCGGGACAAGGATAGACCCGGTTTATAAAACTACCAAGTTTCATGCAGGGCTTGATTTTGCAGCACCTCAGGGCACGCCAATATATGCCACAGCAAATGGAGTGGTAAGTTTTTCAGGCAATGCAGGAAATGGATACGGAAATCATGTGATTATTAACCATGGCTTTAATTACGAAACGCTTTACGGTCATATGGTACGTGTAAAAGCGCAGACCGGTCAACGGGTTACCAGAGGAGAAGTGATTGGATGGGTGGGCAGTACCGGTAAAAGCACTGGTCCGCATCTTCACTATGAAGTACATAAAAGCGGACAGAAACTCGACCCTATTTATTTCTTCTATAATGACCTTACCCCCGAGCAATTTGACCGTATGCTGAAAATAGCATCGGCAGGTAATCAGACCTTTGATTAAGACGCATAAAGGGGTTTTATCACGGATATCTTTTTATTATCTTTGGAATATCCATAAGGAATACTTTAGCATGCAGATTGCTTTTGACTTTTCAAATCAAGCCCCGAAACCGAAGCCTTCTCCCAAAAAAGAGAAGATTAAAAAAGCGCCTGCAAAAAGAGGCAGAAAAAGCCTGAAGGAAATGGTGAGTGAAGCAGAAATGATTTCGCTTCCTCCGGATGAAGAGCTAAGGAAAAAACATTACTACAATATTGGTGAAGTAAGCAAGATGTTTGGCCTTAACCCCTCTTCTCTGCGTTTCTGGGAAACGGAATTCAATCATATCCGGCCACGTAAAAACAAAAAAGGCGACCGCTTTTACTCTGTAGATGAAATAAAAAAACTACAGCTGATTTACTTCCTGCTGCGACAGCGCAAATACACAATTGAAGGCGCAAAAGACTATATTAAAAAATACAAAGACGACGCCACTGTTCGTTTTGAAATGATACAGAAGCTAAAAGATCTGAAAACATTTCTGCTGAACTTAAAAGCCGATTTATAATTAACCATGAGACTCAAATATCTTCTCTCCTTTTTATTTTTTTCCTGTTTGAATACATTGTTTGCTCAAACAGGTTATGAAAGCATAAAAGAATCAGCCGGAACGGTCATTCTCAAAGGAATCATCAGCAAACAAATCTTGGACAACGAATCTTCATTTAGCTGGATGAAGCAAAACCAGGATAGCTATCAACCAGATAAAAACTGCATTACTGCACTGAAAAATCAGCGAGACAGCATCTATCTCGTTGTATTTGCGGGTACCTGGTGCGGAGATACCCAGGTAATTCTTCCCAGGTTTTTTAAACTGATTCAGGAAGCAGACTTCCCACTGTCACGCGTTAATCTGATTGGTGTTGACAGATCCAAAAAAACCTTAGGCTCCTTATCAGAAGCAATGGGTGTTTACAATGTTCCTACTATGATTGTAATGAAAAACGGAAAAGAAATCGGTCGGGTAGTTGAATATGGGAAATACGGAGTTTACGACAAAGAACTGGGTGAAATGATTGCCGGGCAACTAAAAAAATAAAAGCTCCATTATTTTTGTGACGGTTGAAGCAATTACTAATCGTATAAACCTTACTGTATACGAAAAATATCAATCTTATCTTTTTGCATTAGATAGATCCGTCCGGAATGAATCACACACTTGCCAACACCCCCCTTTACAGGTAAAGCATACCTTTTTTCAGTTAAGGAACCGACACTGTATACAACTAATTCATCGTTTGTTATGCCGGCAATGGTTTTACCTGAAACAGCAAAAGAACTTAAACCTAAATAACTGATTCTGTTTTTAAATGTGCCGTATATATCAAAAATGTAAACGCCTTTTTCCGGGTCATATAAATAAACATATCCGTCCTGATCAATAATTTTCACAGGTGTCGGCACTTCATCAAACGCCATTCTTAAATCGGGTGTAGACAAGATCACTTCTCCGTTATCGTCAATTTTTTTAAGTTGTTGATTCTGTTCATCATAAACCCAGATTTTATTGTCATAACTCTGAGCAAGAGCTTTGACCTGGAATACTGATTGCCTTCTCAGGTCAATGGTGTTAACTGGTTGCAGAAAGCGATCAAGAACAACTATTGTAGAAAAATTTTTAAAATAGACAAGACATTTGAGCGGGTTCGTAACATCTAGAGAGAATACCTTCCCATATCTGCGGACATCATTAAACACTCCCATTGAATCTCCCTTGCTGTTTATTTTTTTCAGTTGATTGTTCGGAGCTAACAAATAAATATTTCCAAGAGCATCAACTTCAAAATCTGAATAACTGCCGGCAATCGTTTTTTCGAGTAAAAAATTTTCTGCAACCTGAGCCTGTGTCAGAAATGAAAAAAACAACATGGCTATTACCCCAGGAATTCTCATGGCTGAAATGTTTTTAATTGAAGGACTTCTCCATCAAATTCAGCATAAGTATCATGTCGTATCCAATCACCCAGATTAATATACCTGCTTTCTTCGTTTAAAGTAAAATCAATAGGAAGATGTCTGTGACCAAACAGAAAATAGTTGAATTTCTCATGCTTCAGTACTTCTTTACAATAAGACACAAGCCATTCTTTTTCTTCTCCCATAAACACATCATCTTTAACCCCGGTA
>JBKDJT010000240.1:0-5703 GCA_046345435.1 Bacteroidota bacterium | reverse complement strand
GAGTATGTCCTTATTGAGTGCCTCATTGAAAGATATTTTTAGAATGATATTGAGAAATTCAAAATGCTCAGAGATGATATCATTACATTTTTTACGTAATTCTTCTTTTGTAAGAAGACCGTTTATAAAATTGCGATAATGAGCATCCAGATCAGCAATCAGTTTTTGTGCAGCTTGTTTGTCATTTTTCGACAAAGCATCACCAATCGCAACGAGTGTATTGGTGGTGCCACTCAGTGCACTCAATACAACAATTTTTTCTTCTTTGTCTCGCGTGATTAAATCAGCTACCTGGTGCATACGTTCGGGCTTACCAACCGACGTACCGCCGAATTTCATGATCTTCATGACCTGAATTGTTTTGATGTCCCGAAAAATTATTCCGTTTCCTAAAAAGGAATCATCCGGTTGGTTGCTGTCGGGATGTATTACAGCGAACAGATTTCATTTGGAAGACAATCGCAAGGAGTGCGAAATTAAAGATTGATGCCGAATTTTTCTCCGAGTTCTTTAAGGTCTTTAACTACGGGAGGTAGCAGAGGAATGCCGGATACTCTTCTTTCTGCCTCGTATTCCCTTTCCGGATCTCCGGGCACCATTACCCGGCTTTGTCCTTGTACGGGACTGGATGAGCGGAACCTGCGAAGCCAGTGGTCCATATCTTTTTTAAAATCTTCTGCTTTGCGAAAAGCATCGATGCGCATGGCACCGAAAAAATGTCCAATTCCTTTGCCAGGCTGGTTTTCGGGCATTGGCACGTAGGCAGGAAATGGTGGCACCCAAGGGCCATAATTGGCCCCACTTAAAATTGCAGAGAAAATATCAACTATTGAACCAAGCGCATATCCTTTGTGGCTGCCGTGTGTTACATCACTTCCAAGAGGAAGCAATGCCCCACCGTTTTTCAAGGCATGTGCATCAGTCACCGGACTACCATCTTTATTCTGTACCCAGCCATCGGGTGTATCTAATCCTTTTCTTTGTAAGATTTCCAGCTTTCCATTGGCTGCAGTGGTTGTAGCCATATCGCCAACAAATGGTGCTTCAGATCCTGCGGGAATTGCAACTGCAATCGGATTTGTTCCGAGTAAACGTTCGGTTGAAAATGTTGGTGCCACCAGAGCACTTGCATTAGTCATGGCAATACCAATCATATCCTCCTTTAAAGCCATCATGGCATGATATCCAGCTATACCAAAGTGGTTGCTGTTTTGTACGCTTACCCATCCTGTACCAACCGAATTTGCTTTTTCAATAGCGATCTGCATCGCTTTGGGTGCAACCACAAGACCGAGGCCACTATCGCCGTCAATAACTGCGGTGGAGGGTGTCTGGTGAATAATTTTAATAGAGGGATTGGGATTAATACGCTTCACTTCCCAAAGACGAACATAACCGGACAAACGAGCAATGCCATGACTATCAACTCCCCTTAAATCAGCACTAAGCAATACATCTGCAGCAAGCGTTGCATCTTCATCACTGCAACCTATAGAAGAAAAGATCTGTTTTGAGAACTGATGTAATATCTGGTATGAATAAGCAGTTTCTGCCATGGAAAAAATACTTTCTGCAGTTACGCCTGAGCAGTTGGTCCGCCGAAATTCATTGGCAGTTGTATCTCATCAATTTCACGTATTACTCCGTTTGCCTGCTCAAAGCGTATGATATTTTCTGTGATCGCTTTCATGAAGCGTTTGGCGTGCTGAGGGGTGAGGATGATGAGTGATTTGACTTTGCTTTTAGCTGTTCCGGGCATTACGTTAACAAAATCCACTACAAATTCGGCATGGCTATGGGTGATGATGGCAAGATTGGCATATTCCCCTTCCGCCATTTCTTCAGATATTTCAATGTTTAGCTGGTTCTGATCCTGTGGTTGTTGCTGATCCATATAAATATTTTGAGAAGCAAAGATACAAAGAGGCAAACGGCACGCAAATAATTCAGATAAAGAAAAGCTGTTCTGCTTTTTACGATATCATTTTCATACTAAAGTTGCATTTTGGATATCAGGTATAAAATTCATAATAAGTTACATCTTTCGAAAAACGAGATAGGAAATTACAGAGATCAAGGATGTGCTCATCAGATTAACTATGTTATTATTTATCCACGCATACCCTTTATATAAATCAGCATTTGCAGAATCCTCCTGCAAATCACCCTTTTGGTTTTTATAAGATGCCTGAAAAAATTCACCAAGAATGGAATCAATTACGGAACCAGCAAAACCAAAAAGAACAATTATGGCTGCAATTTGTATTTCTTTAAAAAAGATCCAAAAAACTAAAGAGATTACAATTGCGCCAAATAGAGAGGCTGTAGTCCCCAATAACGTCACACCTCCTGAAAGACCTGTTGGAACAACTTTTCCTGAAAGAATGAATCGCGCAGGCTTTTTGCTAAGAATACCCAACTCAGAAGCCCAGGTATCTGCATTTGCAGCAGCTACAGAAGCAAACGCAGCGAAAACAAAGCATTCATTATAATTAAAAGAATTGAGCAAAGACCAGATACATGCTGGACCCAGATTGCAGAAAGCCTGCATCCAGTTTCTTTTGCTATCTGCTGTTTGATTAATACGAACCATCTTTTTACGGTCGGATTTATATTTTGTTAGCGAAGTGGACGTTATAAACATTACTCCCATAGCAGACAATATTTCTCCGTTTCTGGTCCAGATACACAATGAAGATATAATTACAATGCTAAAAAAACCGCTTGCGCTCACACGCTGCTTAGACCAAGCTATAAGTCCCAGAATTACAAGTGTGGCATTGATAAAAATCAGTTCAAGCATGACTGACATTGTTAACTACTGTGTTATAAATATCTTTCAATTCAATACCGGTCGTTTTCTTTAAAAACATCTGTATTTTCTCGTGATCAAGACTTGGTGATCCTGATTCTTTTTTAAGGTGCAAGAAGTAATCTGCATACAGCCAGTGTAGCTTAGGATTTTGTAGGCAAATATCTTTTACAAGCGCCAGATAGAGGGAATGAGGAGAAAATGTGGTCTCTTTCCATTCAGTAGTGAAAAAAGTACGGATCTTTTCATCCCTGTCTTTTTCAACATCTCTCAAATCATCATCTAACTGGACAAGAAGGCTGTACTTGAGATGTTTTAATATTGAATCTTCGAGTGAAAGATCTGTATTAAAAGATTGTATTGTAAAAAGACTAAGATGTGTTTTTAAAGCCAGAAGTGTAATTTTATCAATGAGCTCTTCGTCATTATACAACTCAAAGCAAAATGTACTGTCTTCAAATTGTACTGATTGTAAAAAAAACAGCAACTCATATTGTTTACTGAATTCTTCTGATGGCAGCTCTTTGTTAATTAAATCCTGCAACGAATTCAACAACTTATTATCTGACTGATATCGAGAAGGACAGGCTAATATTCGCAGGAGAGAAAAATGGAATTCCTTTTTATCTTGAAAGCTTACATAAGGAGAGTCTAGCGACTTATCAGAAACCAAGTAGGCAACACCGTAATAGTAACCTGCAAGAAATGCCCGGTGCAGTTTTTCTTTATGGGCCTTCTTTTTAAAAAAAGGAAGATTTATATAACAGGTTATGCAGGATGCTGTAATTAGTTTTAGGACCTGACTCAAGTCCTGCTCTCTCTCTATTAAATCAGGAAAATCAGACTGTAGCTTAAGAATTCTTTTCATGAAATCCTTCGAATAATTTTCAATAACATACTTGTAACGTCTGCTGTACTTTTTTATAAAATAATACTTAAAGATTGGAAGAACATACTTCCAGGGTATCTGACGAAGGTCGAAAGTGACATTCATAAAATATTTCCTCACTACATAACGGAATCTGTATTCATAGTTTTTATATTTTTCCTTCAGTTCAAAAACCTCAGCATCACTGATCTTATCAAAGCCTCTGTGCTGATGAAAAAAATCAGAAATAATTTGACGCGCCAACGATTTAATTCTGTGATATTCCCTTTGATGTTTTTCGAATAGATCACTGCTATCATTGAAATCCATAACTTCTAATTGAAATAAATTCGGGTATTTTTCTTAAAAAATAAATATAGTTTAAAACAGATCAATAAATCAATTTATGTCAATTAGCCGCCATAAAAGTTTTAAAAAAATAATTTAAACCCCTCTTATATTCAATAGATCAGAATGCAATGATTGTACCGCTAACAGATGCTGTCAATCATAGTCTGAGGCATTTAATTTCATTCAAAAATTAAAAAATCTAGAGGTTGGACGATCCGGACCCAATAAAACAGACATTTAAAATGGACTGAAAAACATATAATTCGCCGAAATCCTTTGGGCAGTACGAAAAAAAGAAGCCCCTGATTTTCCGGTAATTTCTGCGGACCGAACGGCGGTCAGGGAAGTAATCTTATTTAACCTTTATCTTTTTAACTCATTGAATATAAAGGGTTTAACTTTATAATGTTCATGTCTTAATTGAACTAATTCGGCTAAAATGCAGGTTGGTTGATACGGTTTTTACTACATAAATTTTTATTGTAACTAATTAACAAAAATTAAACCCACACGAGTTATTTGAAAATGAACGTGAATTGATTACCTTTTTTGAGCCAAGCGAATCACAGAAAGTATATTAGAAAGAAATATGTAGTTGTTTTTTTTATTTTATGCCAGATTTTTGACTTATTTTAGGAATGAATCGTTTTCTATAGAATGATCAAACCCTATACTATTAGTTCGTTCAGAATTGCAAGAAGTAATTTATGTATATCCCAACATTGATTTTATCTTTATCTCAAAAAACTAATACTGATTTTAATATTAACCAAACTAATTTTTAATGAAATTCTGCCCTGAATGTGGTACAAAAATGAAAGATTTAAATTTTGTTCAAATTGTGGTTATATCTTTAATTCTTGAATTCGAATAAATAAATGATAATTTAATTTCTCGTTAATCAAACAAATTTTTTATTATGTTTAAAAATACATTCTTCTGTTTATTATCTTTTTTATCTCTAAACTTTTCAAAGGTAAAAAGTCAAGAAATTGGAAGTAGCTATATGGGAGGCATCTATATAGGCAATCAAATTATTATACATCCATATTTATTAAAAAAAACTAATAACAATAGTTATTTTAATATTAATGAGGCAAATCAATATTGTAGCAAATTGAAAACCAATGGATATGCCGATTGGAAAGTGCCCTCTATTAATGACTTATTTTATATATATGATTACGCAGATAACAACAGAGTTTATGGCGGTTTCCCGAATCCAATTTGGCCAGCTGTCACATACATTAGCAGGTCTATGAATAATAATAATTCAAGGTGGTTTTACTATATGACTTCAAAAAAAATTGGTGGGGGTGCAGAACTTGGGCTAAGCTCCGGGTCGGGTTATTTGCTTCCTGTCAGATATATTCGATAAAATTTGATAAATAAATACGTCTTAGGATTGTCAACTTTTGTTTTGCGATATCCGGAAGCAGATTATCTTTAAATGAAAAAGATCTTCATACAAAGAAAGATAAGTCTCCCATACTAACAAGCCATGAAGATTACGCGGCATTAAAAACTATCGGCTTTACAGCATTACATGAAAGGGATAGTAACATCGAACAGATGCTGGAGGTGAGTAAAAAAATCCAGAAATAAGAAGTCAGATCAGTTTTCGCACTTCACTTTTGCTATATAAAACAATCACCCCTCGAATATCAAGGGG
>JBKDJT010000239.1:0-3820 GCA_046345435.1 Bacteroidota bacterium | reverse complement strand
CTCTATCGCTGCGACTGGAATGCTCAATTGCAGCATGCTGTTTATACAGATGTAACTAAAGAAGCCGGTATCACCTGGGAGGGCAACGGACTCGGCATATCAATCTTAGATATTAATCAGGACGGCTGGAAAGATATTTATGTCAGCAATGATTACCTGAGCGGAAATCTCCTCTATGTAAATAACCGAAACGGAACGTTCACAAATAAGAATCAGGAATATATTAAAAAAGGAAGCCTCAATGCGATGGGTAATGATGCGGGTGATATCAACAACGATGGACTCGTTGATATTGTTGAAATGGACATGATGCCGGAAGACAACTATCGCCAGAAAATGATGATGAATCCTGTGGATTACAACTGGTACTTGCTCAGTGAAAAATATCAGTTTCCCTATCAGACTGTACGCAATACACTTCAACTCAACAGAGGGCCACGTCTACTTGAAAACGATTCAATCGGAGAACCTGTGTTCAGTGAAATCGCTTACTACAGCGGCATCCCTTATACCGACTGGAGCTGGGCAGCATTACTTTCCGATCTTGATAATGACGGATATAAAGACTTGATGACTACCAATGGGTTGCCAAAAGATATTACAGATCTGGATTTCATCGCATATCGTGACCAAAGTATATCTGTTACACTCAATGAAGCCTTGCAGCAATTACCATCCGTGCAAATAAGCAATTACGTTTACAGAAATAACGGCAATCTTACATTCTCCGATAAAACAACAGACTGGGGCTGGAACTTCCCTACTTATTCTGCCGGTATCGCCTATTCTGATTTCGACCGTGATGGTGATCTCGATATTGTAATCAACAATACAAATATGGAGGCAAGCTTACTGGAAAACCAGGAAAGAAAAATTCATCCTGATCATCATTACCTTAAAATAAGATTCAGAGGTGATACAAGCAATATCAATGGTATCGGAACAACAGTGCATCTTTATTACAACAAACAAGTTCAAATCGGAGAACTATCTCCTTACAGAGGGTACATGTCTTCTGTAGAAAACATATTACATTTTGGTTTGGATACAAATTCAGTCGTTGACTCTATTCGCATTCTGTGGCCGAACGGTAAAACAGAACGCATCACAAACGTGTCTGTCGACCAGGAACTATTAATCAGCCAAAGCGCCGGTGCATCAGAAGCCACACCTTATAATCCTTACAATTTTAATACAAATAGTTGGCTAATCAATACTACCAATAAAGTCGGACTAAACTTTCTTCATCAGGAAAACGATTTTGTTGATTTCAATCAGCAACGACAACTCCCTTTCAAATATTCACAAAATGGTCCCGCACTTGCTGCAGGAGATTTGAATGGCGACGGCTTAGATGACCTTGTTGTAGGAGGAACAGCCCCTTATCCTGCCGTACTCTTTTTACAGCAAACTGATACACGATTTATGCCACGACTGCTCATAGAAAATTTTCAGCAGCAGTCAAATGATGCATCGGTTTGTGTATTTGATGCAGATAATGACAAAGACTTAGACATCTACCTTGCCGGAGGAGGTGGTTTACTGCCCGACAGCAGTATAGGCTATGCCGATCGACTTTTGATAAACGATGGGAAGGCAAATTTCACCCGTGCTGCAAATATCCCTGTTCTGCTGAGCAGTAAGAGTGTTGTCCGCAATGCAGATATTGATGGAGACGGCGATCAGGATCTTTTTATTGGAACTGCGTTTATTCCTTCACGTTATCCTCAGTCGGCAAGCAGTTATATATTACGCAATGACAGCAAAAACGGAGTAATTCAATTTACAGATATTACTTCAAGTACATGCCCTGCGTTTAAGTCGCTTGGACTTGTAAGAGATGTATTATGGATGGATGCGGACGGCGACAAAGACCAGGATTTGTTTGTAACTGGCACTTGGATGGGCATTCATTATTTTGAAAATAAGAAAGGGAAACTTGAAGAAGTGAAAACCGACTTAACTAAACAAACCGGCTGGTGGAATATACTAAGCTCATCCGATATAGATGGTGATGGAGATATTGATCTGATAGCAGGCAATTTTGGGACAAATGGTTATTGTATTGGAACAGAGAAAGAGCCTGTTACGGTTTATGGTGGCGACTTCGATATGAATAAGCGTTTCGATATGCTTGTGGCAGTATGGAAACCCGATGTACTGCATGGAAAAAGAAAAGCCTTTCCAGCTGCAGGAAGAGATTTACTGGCAGAAGAGATTCCTTCAGTTAAGAAGCAATACAGTACCTATAAACCTTATGCAACAACTGAAATGGAAAAAGTATTGGGCAATATGAAAGGGAAAGCAACTGTGGAGAAAGAAGCAGTTAATTTTAATTCTGCGTGGATTGAAAACAAAGGAAAAAATCAATTCATCATCCATCCGCTACCAGCACAAGCACAATGGAGTCCGGTTTATGGTATTCAGTCAGCTGATTTTAACGGAGACGGAATAATTGATTTGCTTCTTTCAGGAAATGAATATGCTATGCACCCACACCTTGGCCGTTATGATGCTTCTTACGGTTTGATGCTGAAAGGAGACGGCAAAGGTGGTTTCACGCCACTGTCAATTCAGGAAAGCGGTGTGTTTATAGACGGAAATTCAAAAGGTATGATCAGTATGAAAATTGGTAGCGAAGAAGCATGGATTAGCTCTGTAAACAGAGGTAAACTGCATGTCTTTCAAAAAAGAAAAAAACCTCAGCTATAATCAAACGATCGATTGTAAGGAATTCGGATTTTACAATACCGCTTGTTCGTATTAATTTCGCTTTAACGGTTGCCTGCCATTAAAACAATATGTATGTCTATTTCACAAGCAACCGGTCTTCATCAGTTTAAAACCCAGGTTGGGATTAAGTTTCAGCTGTACAACAGCCTGTTTACCTCTTTGCCCTTTCACCGCATAGAGAAAACAGGTATTCTCCTGTCATTACTATTGAATAATTGTGAAGAAGGCTTCAAAAAAAAGCAAAGTCCGACAGATATCATTGACGATTTTTTCAGCAAGCATACCGGTTTTGTATCCGAGCAGGAAAAAACTGATTTACTGTTTCGTTTTGTTCAGTACGCGGAAAGACAAATCGTACTTTTTGATGCACTGGAAGACGCGGCCTTTAGAGAAGTGAACGACATGCAGGGACCAGGAACGTTGAAGCAACTTTTAAATGAAGTGCAACATGCCGGCAAAGAAGACTCCTTGCGTTATAAATTAAACGACTATGAAATTCGTTTAGTACTCACAGCCCATCCAACTCAATTCTATCCCGGTCCGGTATTGGGTATTATTCATGATCTGGCAAAAGCATTGGAAGATAATAATACAGTACAGATTAATACTTTACTGCAACAATTGGGCAAAACTCCTTTTCTTAAAAGACAAAAACCCACACCTTTTGATGAAGCAGTAAGCCTCATATGGTATTTGGAAAATGTTTTTTATACTGCAACAGGAAAAATAAATACCTATTTAAAAAACAGACTCGAACTGGGTGTTGAATTTTCAAAACCATTGGTAAAAATGGGATTCTGGCCCGGAGGTGACAGAGATGGCAATCCGTTTGTTACAGCCGAAACAACATTAAAAGTTGCAGCTTCACTTAGAGGAGCTGTAATTAAGTGTTATTATATGGATGTAAGAAAACTTAAACGTCGTCTTACTTTCAAAGGAGTGGATACACTGCTAGCTCAGCTTGAAACTAAACTCTATGATAATATTTTCATTCCGGGATATTCTACACGACTTACCAAAGAAGAAATTCTTGATGTATTGATGAATATCCGTGAAATTCTGATTCACGAACACAATGGATTATTCG
>JBKDJT010000238.1:0-4189 GCA_046345435.1 Bacteroidota bacterium | reverse complement strand
AGTATCCGATCTGGCGCAGTTAAAGAAATACGAAACTAAGATTGATGATGAATTACTGGGCGCCAAACTTTAATTCTTTTACGTAATCAACGCTATTTACGTTAAAAGGATGAATGAATCATCTTCCATCTACAAACAAATACTTTCAACTCCCTTTAATTTTAAAGTAAAAGAAACTTATGTTGACCATCCCGACTCTTTGAAATTCGGAAAGAATGAAGCAGAAAGAAGAGAGAACTGGAGAAAAGAATTGAAATATCTTGTTCTCGATCGTTATGTTGATTTACTTGAGCAGAGGGATAAAAATAAAGCAGATTCTGCATTGAAGAATAAAACGGATGCACAGCTCGAAGTAGAGGCTAGAGAAAAAGTAATGAAACTTTATGACAGGATTTTTGAACGTTATCGCAACAGGTTTAAAGATGACGATCGTTTTCACCAGCTTGTGAACGAGATAGCTGAAACTATGGATCCGCATACAAACTATTATCCTCCGATTGAAAAAAGAACTTTTGATGAGAACATGAGCGGTGAATTTTATGGTATCGGGGCCTCTCTTACTGAGGAAGAAGGAAATATTAAAATTGCGACCGTTGTAACTGGAAGTCCTGCTCACAAATCGGGTCAGATACAGGTAGGAGATTACATTATAAAAGTTGCGCAGGGCACCGAAGAACCTCAGGATCTTAGCGGGTTTGCTGTTGAAGATGCCGTTAAACTCATTCGCGGGAAAAAAGGGACAGAAGTACGACTTACAATCAGAAAGCCGGATGGTTCGAAGAAAGTGGTATCGATGATCCGTGAAAAAATCAATATCGATGAAACCTATGCTAAAAGTGCTGTAATTACAGGTGCGTACGATAGAAAAATCGGATATATCTACCTGCCGGAATTTTATGCAAACTTCAATGATGCAGAAGGTGCACGCTGTGCTGCAGATGTGGCAAAAGAAATTGAAAAACTCAAACTTGAAAAAGTTGAAGGTATTATTCTCGATTTACGTACCAATGGAGGGGGGTCTCTGATGGATGTGGTGCAGATGGTAGGTTTCTTCATTGAAAGCGGTCCGGTAGTACAGGTGAAAAGCAGAGGTGAATCACCATCTATGTTAAACGATCGTGACAACAACACCGTGCTTTGGAAAGGCCCTCTTACCGTAATGGTGAATGAATTCAGTGCCTCTGCTTCCGAAATATTTGCAGCTGCTATTCAGGATTACGGAAGAGGAATTGTAATTGGCAGTACTTCTACTTATGGAAAAGGAACTGTACAAAGAAGTATTGGTCTGGAGCGCAATAGCTGGATGACCGACAATGATCAGGATCTTGGGAATTTAAAAATGACTATACAAAAGTTTTACAGAGTAAATGGTGGCAGTACACAAATGAAAGGGGTATTGTCAGACATTGTTCTGCCTGATCAGTACGAATACCTCGATTACAGGGAAAAATCACAGACTACCGCTTTGCCGTGGGATGAGATTCCGGGTGCTAACTTTAAAAAATGGCAATCAAGCTATAGCCTTGATAACATCATTAAAAGAAGTAATGCAAGAGTTCGTACGAATCCTGCTTTCAACGGCATTGCTGAACAAACAAAAGTTCTAACCATCCGCAATAAAAAAGTATACAGCCTTGAAATAAATCAGTTCAGAAATGAAAAAGCGCAAATGTCCGGTGCAATTAAAAAAATTGACACCCTTACGAAATTGTCTGTTCCCTTAGCTATAAATAATTTGTCTGTCGATTTAAAAACAATTGGATCGGATTCTCTGAAAACAGAAAGAAACAGGTCTTTTATGAATATCAGAAAAAATGATATTTATTTAGGGGAAACAATTGAAGTGATGAATGACATGATCACAGAGGAGAAGATGGCGCAGGCCAATACTCCTGTGAAGTCTGATGCTTTAAAAAGAATTGATCAGTAAAATTTAAACCTTAAAAAATATAACACTATGTATCCAGCAGAAATTGTGATCCCAATGAAGGGAGAAATGACAGAAGGCGGCTTTGATGAACTGCTTTCTGCTTCAGATGTAGATGTTGCTATTGCACAAAATGGAACATCACTTGTATTTATAAATTCAGTTTGTGGTTGTGCCGCCGGAAGTGCTCGTCCTGGCGTATTAATGGCAGTAAAAAATAGCGTAAAACAACCCGATCGTTGTCTCACCAGTTTTGCCGGTTTCGACAAGGAAGCCGTACAAAAAATCAGAGAGCACCTGTTACCTTATCCACCCAGTTCACCAGCCATTGCATTGTTTAAAGACGGACAGCTGGTTCATTTCATTGAACGTCATAACATCGAGGGAAGATCTGCGCAAATGATTGCTCAGGAGTTGATAGGCGCTTTTGATACGCATTGCAACTAACCGTCTTCATAAAATGTATCCGAGGAAAACCCGATGATGATCGGGTTTTCTGCTTTTAGTTTTTTTTCAAGTAACATTGTATTCTAAAGATTAAACATGTATCCAAACCTTTATTATTTTTTTAAAGATGCTTTTGGCGTTGAGTGGGAATGGTCCCGTTTCATAAATTCTTTCGGCTTTTTTGTAGCGATTGCATTTTTTGCTGCCGCATATGTTCTTACAAGTGATTTAAAACGCAAAGAGAAAAAAGGATTACTTAAACCATTAGAAGAAAAACAAATCTTCGGTCAACCGGCGAAGCCCTGGGAGATTGCACTTAATGCTGTTCTGGGTTTTTTATTCGGATATAAAATCATTGGTGCATTCCTGAAAGCTAATGATGGTATCAATCCGCAGGAGTTTATTTTTTCATCAGATGGCAATTTCGGTGCCGGTTTATTACTCGCATTGTTGTTTGGCTGGTTGAAGTGGTATGAAAAGAATAAAACTAAAATGGCAAAACCGGAAGAACGCATCATCCGCATCTGGCCGCACGAACGGGTAGGAGATATGACGATGCTCGCAGCTTTCTTTGGTTTTCTAGGTGCCAAACTTTTTCACAATTTTGAAAACTGGAGTGATTTCAAAGCTGACCCGATTGGTTCTTTGCTTGCGTTTAGTGGACTAACTTTCTACGGTGGGTTAATCTGTGCTGCTGCAGCAATTATCTATTATGCCCGTAAAAAGAAAATTTCAGTTCGACATCTTGCAGATGCTTTTGGTCCCGCACTCATTCTTGCGTATGCCATTGGACGTATCGGTTGCCAGGTTTCCGGCGACGGAGACTGGGGTATTCCAAACAGTGCGTATGTTGCGGATAGCACGGGTACTGTTCGTCTTGCTCAGCCGGGTGAATTTTCACAATCAGTAAAAGCTTCATCGCAATACCTGCTTGGCGAATTCGGAACAAATGATCCTGTTAAAGTACCTAATGCTTCTATTAAAGCTCCCGGCTTTTTGCCAGAATGGATGGTGGCATATACATATCCTCATAATGTAAACAGTGTAGGTGTAAAAATTGCCGGATGCGAAGGGGAGGAGCATTGCAGCTACCTGCCTTTGCCTGTTTTTCCAACTCCTTTTTATGAAACTATTGCAGGATTAATCATATTTCTGATTCTTATCCTCCTGCGAAAAAGAATAAAGCCGGCAGGAGCGTTATTCGGAGTTTATTTATTCTTCAACGGGCTCGAACGTTTTTTTGTTGAAAAAATTCGGGTCAACACGAAATATGAAGATTTGCCTTTTCAGCCTACACAAGCCGAATTAATATCACTGGGATTAATGATCATCGGAATATTTATTCTCAGGTATGCATATAAATCGAAAAAAACGGAAGCCTGATTAACTTGCTTAACTTTACTTATAAATTTTCAATCTATGCCTTCATTTGACATTGTTTCTAAAGTTGATGCGCAGGCGCTCGATAACGCTGTAAATGTTACAACCAAAGAAATCTCAAATCGTTTTGATTTTAAAGGAAGTCATGTCGTGATTGACCTTAATAAGAAAGAATTCAAACTGAATGTGGAAGTTGAAGATGATATGAAATTGCGTCAACTTACGGATGTGTTGATCAGTCGCGCACACAAGCAAGGTATTGCGCCCGAGGCGTTCGACCTAAGCAAGGAGCCCTATCAAAGCGGGAAGTTGATAAAACAGGAGATTTCGGTACGAAATGGATTGAAACAGGAGGATGCCAAAAAGATCGTAAAACTGATCAAAGAAAGCGGACTCAAGGTACAGGCTTCAATTAACGACGATTTGGTACGGGTT
>JBKDJT010000237.1:0-3619 GCA_046345435.1 Bacteroidota bacterium | reverse complement strand
CCCGTATACCGCAAGCAGTACATCTCTAAGTACATTAATGCCGGATGAGTTGCTCGCCGACGGTAAAGATTCAGTCAATGCAAGATTAAGCAGGCCTGAAATAAGAAAAAAAACAGTTTCATATCTGCTAGCTAGATTATCTAAAAGAAAACTAAATCACTTTAATTATACCGTTATTGCTAATTATCCTTACGATACTTCTCTAAACGGATTATCTATAGAAAAAGCTAATCTTAAATTAGGAAGGAAACATACTGCTGAGCGTGAAGCAGATTTAATTATTGACATGATGATGAATGGTGGGGCCGGTATGGTTTTTCATGGTATGTCTGAAGAAGACGTTAAAAACATTATGAAATATCCTTATAATATGATAGCCAGTGATGCAACGATTCGTATTCCGGGTATGGGACATCCCCATCCGCGTGGCTACGGCACCAATGCGCGTGTTTTGGGTAAATATGTAAGAGAAGAAAAAATTATTACACTAGAAGATGCTGTACGTAGAATGACATCTCTTCCTGCTCAGAAATTTAATTTAACCGGTAGGGGATTGTTACTGCCGGATATGTTTGCAGATATTGTTGTTTTTGATCCTGAACAGGTAAAAGATCTTTCTACTTTCGAAATGCCGCACCAATACTCAACCGGCTTCAGCTATGTAGTTGTTAATGGAAGGCTTGTAATAGACCAGGGTAAACATACAGGAGTGCGAAGTGGAAGTATACTCAAAGGCGGCAAATTAAATAACAGAAAGTAATTCCAAATATGTGGTCTTTTCTGAATGATGAATATTTGTCTGCTCAAAATGCAAAGATCTCAGTTGCCGATCTTTCCGTTCAAAGAGGGTATGGCGTGTTTGATTTTTTCCGAACCCAGGATGGATGTCCTTTATTTATAGAAGATCATCTCGCCAGACTTGAGCAATCTGCTTCTATACTCAGGTTGCCGCTTACTTACAAAAGAGATCAACTCAAAGAAATTGTCATGAAGCTGATTCGAAAAAATGATTTTAATTCTTCAGGTATACGTATCACAATCACAGGCGGAGTAAGTTTTGATTCTTATTCGATTTCAGATCCTGCATTAATCATTACTGAACAAAAACTGGAAATGCCGAAGGTGATGCATGCCGGATTAAAACTAATCACATACGAACATCAGCGAGAATTACCTGCAGTTAAAAGCATCAACTATCTCACAGGTATCTGGCTACAAGAATCAATACAGCGATCGGGTGCAGATGATGTGTTGTACACCAGCAATGGTTTTGCATTGGAGTTGCCTCGCTCAAATTATTTTATTGTAACACAGGATGGTTGTTTGGTTACACCGGCATCAAATATGCTGGAGGGAGTAACCAGGAAAAGAATTTTGAAAATTGCTTCAGGGCTAATGCCGGTTGAATGCAGGCCTGTTTCCGTGGATGAAATATTGAAAGCATCGGAAATGTTTATAAGCTCTACAACAAAAAGGGTTTCTCCGATTTTAGAAATCAACGGACAAAAAATCGGAAACGGGAAAGCCGGACCTATAACAAACGGGCTATTTCATGCTCTGCTCACCGAGGAGTCATCTAACTGAATAAATACTCCACATCTTCTCTCGTGAGTGATTTAACAAATCCGGTATCATCTGAAATGAGATCTCTTGCAAGGGCTCTCTTTTTCTCCTGAAGTACCAGAATTTTATCCTCAATGGTATCCTTACAGATCATCCGATATGCGAAAATATTATTCGTTTGTCCAATACGATGAGTTCTGTCGATAGCTTGTTGTTCAACGGCCGGATTCCACCACGGGTCAACGATGAATACATAGCTTGCCGCAGTCAGATTTAAACCAACACCTCCTGCTTTCAGCGAAATGAGAAACACACGGATGTTTTCATCTTCCTGAAATTGACGCACTGCTTTTTCACGATCTGCAGCAGAAGTAGATCCGTCAAAATAAACATAAGGAATTCCTTTTTCTTCCAGCTTCTCTCTGATGAGCGCAAGCATTCCTAGAAATTGTGAAAAGACAAGAGTTTTATGATTGCTTATATTTTCTTCCAGTTCTCTGCTTAGCTCTTCTAACTTAATAGAAACATTAGGAAGTTTTTCTTCTTCATTCAGAATATAAGGAGAATCACAAATCTGTCTAAGTTTCATTAAACCTTGTAGAATAGTCAACTGAGAACCGGCAATGCCCACTTGATCAATTGTGCCCAGTATTCTGGAACGGTATTCGTTCCTGTAAGTATCATAAATCTTCCTTTGTTCTGCTTCCATTTCACAGTATAGTACTGTTTCGGTTTTTTCAGGAAGATCTTTCGCCACCTGCTCTTTCGTTCTTCTGAGGATAAATGGATAAAGTAATCTTCTCAAATGATCTTTCTGTTCTTTTTCTCCAAACTTATCAATAGGAGTAGAAAAATCATTTCGGAAATGTTCGATACTTCCCAGCATGCCCGGATTGAGGAAGTTCATTTGTGCATAAACATCGAAGGTGTTGTTTTGAAGCGGAGTACCGCTCATGCATAAACGATGTTTACTGTTTAGTAAAACAGATGCTTTGGCAACTTTGCTCTGCGGGTTTTTAATGGCCTGGCTTTCATCCAGTATAATACTGTCGAACTGAAGTTCAGTAAATAAACGAATATCACTGCGCATGGTGCCGTATGTTGTAATCACCACTTCTTTATCTTGAAGCAGCTTTGCATTTTTAGCGCGCTGAGATCCGTGATGAATATGGTATGTTAACTCAGGAGTAAATTTCTTTAATTCGTTTTCCCAGTTATACATCAGTGTCGTCGGACAAACTACAAGAGAAAACAACTTGCCTTGTTTGTTTTTTAGATGCTGAAGAAAAGTCAGAGCCTGTATCGTCTTTCCTTAACCCATATCGTCTGCCAGTATACCGCCCCATCCAACTTCGCTTAAAAAATTAAGCCATTGAAATCCGCTTTGCTGGTAAGGGCGTAAAATTGATTTCAGACTTGACGGTGGTTGTATTTCCTTAATTCTTTTGAAATCTCTCAGCTTTTCGTATTTCTCTTCAAGCTCAATTTCAATTTCATTTTCATCGCGATTTTCATACAGCTCATCTATAACACTGATATGATATTTCGAAAGCCGAAGCTTCTCTTGTTTGTTTTCGCCAACGCGAAACAAAAGAGAATACTTCTTTATCCATTCTTCAGGCAGTACACCCAGCGTGCCATCGGGAAGCTGAACAAAGCTTTGCTGATTTTGCAGCGCCTTCTTCAGTTCAGCAATCGTAACCTGCTGATCTCCGAATACAATATCCACGCGCGCATCAAACCAGTCAACCCCATTGCTAATGTAAATCTGTGTTTTGGGCTTGGCAGTATTGAAGCGGAAATTTTTCAGCACTTCCCAACCTTCAACAGTAATTTTCATTTCCTTCATGGCATCCACAAAAAGAAAGAACCAGTTGTTACGCAGTACTTCCGAGCCGCGTAATGCAAGCGATCTTCCTTCACCCATCCTGACAAACTGAGAATGAAGGTTTTCTATTTTACCAAGAAATTCTTCTTCTGCTTTGATGTTACGTTTTACAAGTAAAAGTTTCTCATTTTCCATGAGCATAATTTCCGGAGGATCGGAAGCTTTAAC
>JBKDJT010000236.1:0-3862 GCA_046345435.1 Bacteroidota bacterium | reverse complement strand
CGCTATACCATTGAGAACATCTGCAGGGGGAGTGTTTAGTTCAGGGTAAGTATTGCGTAACGATGAAAGATCCATTAAGCCTGTAACGTAACCTGTAGCGGTATCGATTTTCAGAATTTCATCTGTGGTCCACACATTTGCATAAACTGTACCGTTAATAAATTCAAGTTCATTCAGGTTATTTCTCATGCCTTTGTGATCCTGAACGGAAATTGTTTTTATTTGTTTGAATGTAATAGGATCCCAGTATTGCAACTGATTACTTCCGTTACTTACAATTAATGATTTGCCATCGTTGGTGATGCCCCATCCTTCACCATTATATATGAATTCACTGATTTTTTTAAACGTTTTTGCATCGTAAACAAAGCCTTTCTGATTTTGCCAGGTAAGCTGATAAATTTTATCATTAAGAATTGTGATTCCTTCTCCGAAAAAGTCTGATGGCAATACTATTTTCTTTTCACCAACTCCGGAAATTAAACTAACCGGACCAACCCAGGAAGTATTTGCTTTTTTCTCCGGGTTGCCTGTGCTTTCATAAAGTGTTCCGTTGTAAAATTCAAATCCTTGTGTAAAAGCAGAAGTGTCGTGTGGTAAGGCATTTAAAACTGTGTAACGGATAGTAGCAGGAGCAGGGATGTCGCCCTTATCCTGCTCGTTTTCCTGACTATTCTTACATGAGAATAAAGTGAGAAAGAATACAAATAAAATACTATGCTTGATAATCATATTTCAAAAATATTGAAAAAGGGTATAACGAAGTATCTGGGATGTGAAACTAGTCATACAATTATGATCCCTAACCGGCAACTGCAACAGATTACATAAAAAACTTCGAAAAGAGAATAATCAATCCATACATCACCGTCATCGCAAAAATGCCGATGGCGGTTTTATCGCTTCTTTTATTTAGAAATAAAGTCAACAGGATGATATTCACAACAAGGCTCAATGTGCCTCCTGCTGTTAGAAGTGGTTTTGTTTTAAAAAACACTTCAATAAATTCAAACGGTCCAATAATATTGGCATATCCCTTAATTAAGTAGAAAAAAAAGATACCTATCAAGGGTGCAAGTGTGCCAATAGTAATTCCAAATGGATATTTATCAATCTTAAACATCAGAATTTAATTTGCTTTTCAAGTTCTTTTTTTAAACGATAGTCGGTGAGATCAAATTGTACGGGCACCACACTCACGTAATTATTTTTCAATGCCCATACATCGGTATCCTTGCCTTTGTCAAAATTCACAAACTCTCCCGTAAGCCAGTAATAGGTTCTGTCCGACGGATCCTTACGTTCATCGAATTCTTCATTGTATTTTGCATAAGCTTGTCTGCAAACTTTCACTCCCTTCACTAAACTCGCATCTACATTGGGAATATTGACATTCAGACAAAGATGTTTGTCTTTCTTTTTCATCTTCAGCACCTGTTCAACAATTTTTCTGGCATACATTTTTGCACAGGAGAAATCTGCTTCCATGCTGAAATTCAGCAATGAAAATCCTATGCTGGGAATACTTTCAATACTTGCTTCAATAGCTGCACTCATCGTACCACTGTAAATCACATTGATGCTATGGTTTGCTCCGTGGTTGATACCACTCAAGCAGATATCCGGTTTTTTATGAAGGATCTTATCGACTGCCAGCTTTACACAATCAACGGGGGTACCGGTACACTGCCACGACCTGATTCCCTCAAACTGCTTTACCGGGTGCAGCCGCAAAGGATAGCCAATCGTAATCGCATGGCCCATGCCACTTTGTGGTTTGTCGGGTGCAACAACGATAATTTCTCCCAGGTCGCGCACTGCTTCTACAAGGCTGCGGATACCGGGTGCGGTAATGCCATCGTCATTGGTAATCAGAATGACCGGCTTTTTGGGGGCTGATTTTTTGCTTTTTGCCATAAGTTTCCGAATGAAAACGGGTAAAACTCCAATTTATTGGGCAAACGGCAAAATATCGAACCAGATTTAAGCTGAAATCCTTTCCCGGTAAGGATTTAAGCCCTATCTTCGCGCTCCCGAAAAAAAACAAACGGGACCTTTTTTATGTCAGAAAACGAAATTGTTCACCAAAACGCTGATCAACAGGAGCAGGCCGAGGCCGCTACAGCGACAACAAATGAACCTGTTGCACCCGTGCAAACTGCACATGACGACTTCGACTGGAGTGTAGACAAACGCAATGTTGCGATCTACAGCAAAGAAGAACGCCAAAAGTATGATGCCGTTTATGATGGCACATTCAAACAAATCACAGACGGTGAAATGGTACTGGGTCTGGTTGTTGGTTTAACCAAAACAGATGTAGTAGTCAACATCGGTTTCAAAAGTGATGGTCTTGTTTCCCTCAATGAATTCCGCGATGTGCCAGGCTTAAAAACCGGAGATGAAGTGGAAGTGATGGTAGTGGAAAAGGAAGATCGTGACGGAAACCTTCACCTAAGCCGTAAACTCGCTCGTATCACACGTGCCTGGGAGCGCATCATGGAAGTTCACAAAACAGGTGAAATTATCACGGGTCTTGTTACAAGCAAAACCAAAGGTGGTCTCATCGTTGATGTATTCGGTATGGAAACATTCCTACCGGGTTCTCAGATTGACGTGAAGCCGGTAACTGATTACGATCAGTTTGTAGGTAAGACCATGGAGTTCAAAGTGGTTAAGATCAACGAGAATATCAAGAATGCGGTGGTGAGCCATAAAGCCCTCATCGAAAGCGATATTGAAGCACAACGTGCTGCGATCATGGGCAAACTGGAGAAAGGACAGGTACTCGAAGGAACCATCAAAAACATCACAGATTTCGGAGCATTCCTGGATCTTGGCGGTGTGGATGGTCTTCTCTATATCACTGATATCAGCTGGGGACGTATCAATCATCCTTCAGAAGTACTTAAACTCGATCAGAAACTCAACGTGGTGGTGCTCGACTTCGATGATGAGAAGAAGCGTATCAGTCTTGGTCTCAAGCAATTGACTCCTCATCCATGGGATGCCCTGACAGATACAATTGCAGAAGGCAATACCGTGAAAGGTAAAGTTGTGAACATCGAAGATTATGGTGCATTCCTTGAAATCACACCGGGCGTGGAAGGGCTTGTTCACGTAAGTGAAATCAGCTGGGCCAATACGCCTGTAAATGCGAAGGAGTTCTTCAAAATGGGAGATGAGCACGAAGCAAAAATTGTTACACTCGATAAAGATTCACGTAAGATGAGTTTGTCTATCAAACAGCTTACGCAAGATCCCTGGAATGTAATTGAAGAGAAGTATCCGGTTGAAAGCAAACATCAAGGATTGGTGAAAAACATCACTCCATACGGCGTGTTTGTTGAGCTGGAGCCTGGTATTGGTGGTATGATCCATATCAGTGATCTGAGCTGGACCAAACGTTTCAATCACCCAAGTGAATACACCAAAGTGGGTCAGCACATTGATATTTTAATTCTCAGCATAGACAAAGAGAACAGAAAGCTGCAGCTTGGTCACAAACAGCTGGAAGAAGATCCCTGGAATGCACTTGAGGATACATTTGCCATCGGCACCATCCATGATGGATCCGTTGTTCGCAAAGACGACAAGGGTGCGCTTGTTCAATTGCCATATGGCATTGAAGGGTTTGCTCCCAACCGTCATCTGAACAAAGAAGATGGCAAGCAAGTACAGGCAGAAGAAACCGCACAATTCATGGTGATTGAATTTGATCGCAATGAGAAACGCGTTGTTTTGAGCCATACACGTATCTGGGAAAGAGCTGTAGTAGAAGAGAAAGAAGCACAGGTGAAAGAAAGAAAAGCTGAAGCAGTTCGTACACAGAAAGCAGTGAAAGATGTACAAAGCAAAGTTG
>JBKDJT010000235.1:0-6103 GCA_046345435.1 Bacteroidota bacterium | reverse complement strand
GTAATCGGTGTGGCAACTTCATAAAACAGAATGTGCTCGCGAAGATTTTTACAAATACTTTTTTCTATTCTTTCAAAGATAATTTGAGCAAACTCTTCTTTGATTTGTTTATATTGTTCATTTCGGTCATACTCGCCGCTTGTATTTAATGAGGTGCCCCAGTTATTGCAATAATTCATCCAGGCGGGCACAAAAATGTTTAAGGTGCCGTGGTTTTCCGGCGCTAAGGTTTTGTCTCTTACGGTAGGAGCCAGAATGCTGATGAAAGATTTATAAGGGTCTCCCGAGGAGTGCTCTTTTCGCCCTACGTCTTCATTAAATAATTGTATCATTTCATCACCAAAACCAAGAGACTCGGCGGAGCATTTTAAGGCTACAGAAATCGTAACCGACGAACTATATAGCTCAGCGCTGTCTAATTTCGCTTTAAGTTTCTGTGGTACTAAAGAAGAAGGAAGAAGCTTTTTATATAAAACATCTGTATCACAAGCAGCAATAAGATAAGTTCCATATACAGTAAATTCTTTTAATCTTTTTTTATAAGTAACAGAATTGAATTTGTTGTCTTTTACATCGATTTTAAAAACATCAGCACTTAAAATAATTTCCGAAGTTTCCGGATTCACTTTTTTGGCCAGCCATTCAGGTATTACCTGACTTCCTCCTATTGGAGGGTTTTGGTAGTCATTATTATATGCCCACGCGATTGGGAAAAGACATGAAAGTAAGTCCGGTTCTGAACAGAATATCCGGATTAGCTTTTCATTTTTGAAAAATTTTCGCAACCCTTTTTCTACCCCCTTCTCCCCGCCATACAAAGCATATTTAATCAATGGGTAAATAATGCCCAATTGTTTAAGCTTGAAAAAGTATTTAGAAAGTCCGTTTTTTGTTTCACTGGATATAAAAAACTTAGGGAACTTTTTGGAAACTTCAGCCACTTCCCGGGCTGCCTTAAAAAACTTTTCAATACCTTCTTTTTCATCAGGAAAATCTTCAATCAACTTGTTCTTGAGTTCATCGGGATTGTTGCTTAGCAAAAATTCATAGTCTTTAAGAATATGCCTGTGAATACGCTTCATCCCAATTGGCATGGGAAAATCATTGCCGAGATATTTAAAAACATTGGTTACTGATCCTTTTTCGTCGTATTGATTTAGCCAATGAATCGCTGTGTCAAAAACAAAGCCTCTGCGCTCAAAACCCTGTAAATATCCGCCTATCAGACGATGCCTCTCCAGCACACAAACAGACAGACCTGCTTTAGACAGCAAAGCGGCTGCAGTTAAGCCGCTTACGCCCGCCCCGATAATAACAACATCGAACTTCTTTTCCATCATTTGATATTCTATAGAGAGGTAAAAATATAAAATAATGAACTTTAAACCCTTTTTTTGTAATGGCCCTTATTCAATAGGGAAATTAATAGTGAAAAACGATTAATTTCGCAGCCTTTGAAGGTAAACCAACCATACCTGTAAAAAATATTAAATCTTAATGTGGCAATGAAAGCAATACGCGCACTATACGAAGCACAAAAAGTAGCATTCGGACCTTTTGTATTTCAAACTGCACATACGATGTTGGAATTGGGTATTATTAACTTGTTGCATAAAGGAGAAAAGGGACAGACAATCGAAGAAATTTCAGACGAATTAAAGGTTTCGAAATATGGTGTTTTAGTGTTGATGGAAATGGCTGAGATTGCAGAAATAGTTGAAAAACAAGAGGGAAACAGATACAGGCTTACTAAAATCGGCTATTTCATTGCACGAGACGAAATGACCCAAATCAATATTAAGTTTACACAGGATGTTTGTTATCAGGGATTGTTTTTTTTAAAAGAGTCAATCCTGACAGGGAAACCCGTGGGCTTGAAGGTGTTCGGCGATTGGAAAACTCTTTATGAAGGATTATCTTCTTTCCCCGACCATGTAAAAAAGGCGTGGTTTGATTTTGATCATTATTATTCCGATAATTCCTTTGACGATGCTCTTGGAATTATTTTTAAAAATGCGCCGAAAAAAATATTTGACATTGGTGGAAATACCGGGAAATGGGCAATAGCAAGCACAAAATACAATGAAGAAGTAAGGGTAGATATTTTTGATTTGCCCGGTCAATTGAAACTGGCTAAACAAAATATTGAAAAAATTGATAGCATAAAAGATCGGGTTAGTTATAATCAAATTGATATGCTTGACCCCGATTCCGAAATACCGGGAGGTGCGGATGTTTACTGGATGAGTCAGTTTTTGGATTGTTTTAGCGAGGCAGAAATTGAGTCTATTTTGTTGAAAATAAAAAAGAATGCTTCTAAAGAAGCATCCATATATATAATGGAAACTTTTATCGATAACCAAAAGTTTCCTGCGGCAACATACAGCCTGGTTGCAACGTCTTTGTATTTCACAACCATGGCAAACGGAAACAGTAAGATGTATACTTCAACCGCGATGAAATATATCATTGAGAAGGCCGGATTTAAATGTGTAAACGAGTATCACTTACACGGAGAAAGCTTCCATACAATTCTGGAAATCAAGATATTATAATAGCAAAGCAGGCAAGATAAGATTACATACTATGACCAACATGCTTAATTTATCAAATATTGAATCTCACGCAATTAATCAGGAATCGTTTTTTTTGGGTGATGATATTAAGTTAAAGATAAATGAGTCTTTTTCGTTTCTAACGGAATTTGCTAAAGACAAAATTGTTTATGGGATTAATACCGGCTTCGGCCCTATGGCCCAATTTAAGATAGATGATGCTCAGCTAAATGCTTTGCAATACAATTTAATCAGAAGTCATTCTTCCGGAACCGGCAATGTGTTAGACGACGAATCTGTTCGTGCCGTGATGATATCCAGAATTAACAATTTCCTACAGGGGAATTCAGGTGTAAGCTTTGAGGTTGTTGAAAAATTAGTGGATTTCTTTAACAAAGGAATTATCCCCGAAATTTATGAACACGGGGGAGTTGGAGCAAGTGGAGATCTTGTTCAACTCGCGCATTTAGGTCTAAACCTGATTGGAGAAGGATATGTTCGCTATAATGGACAGAGAAGAAAAACTGACGAAGTACTTAAAGAATTGTCGATAGAGCCTTTGAAGTTGCAATTGCGCGATGGCCTTGGGTTGATAAATGGAACTTCTTGTATGACCGGTATCGCAGCGGTGAATTTGATTTACGCATATCGATTGCTTAACTGGTCAGTTATATCCTCGGCAATTATAAACGAAGTTGTTGAAGCTTTTGACGATTCTATGTCAAAAGGGTTGAACAGCGTAAAGTTACACTCCGGTCAGCAGTACATTTCATTAAAATTAAGCTCTTTTCTTGCGGGAAGCCGGTTGATTAAAAAAAGAGAAGAATTGTTTGTTGACAAGGAAGTGTTGAATCAGAATGAATTCAAGAAGAAAATTCAGGAATATTATTCTATTCGTTGTGTTCCTCAGATTCTTGGACCGGTAAAAGAAACGCTGGATTTCGCAAAAATGGTTGTTGAAAATGAAATAAATTCAACCAACGACAATCCAATTGTGTCTCTGGAAGAAAAAAATGTATTTCATGGCGGTAATTTTCATGGAGATTATATCTCTCTTGAAATGGACAAAGTGAAAATGGTTATAACTAAATTAACTATGCTTGCTGAAAGGCAGCTTAATTTTTTGTTGAACAATAAACTAAACGACTGCTTTCCTGCTTTTTTAAACGCCCTTGTGCCGGGTTTTAATTTTGGAATTCAGGGAATGCAGTTTACTGCAACATCAACAACGGCTGAAAACCAAATGCTCTCTAACCCAATGTACATACATAGCATCCCGAATAACAACGACAACCAGGACATTGTAAGTATGGGTACGAACAGCGCGGTAATTGCCAGAAAAGTTATTGATAATGGCTTTCAGGTAATGGCTATCCATATGATAGCTGTTTGTCAGGCGATCGACTTGTTGGAAGAAAGTAAATATGCTAAATTGTCGCCAGAAACAGTTAAAATTCATAATATCTTCCGAAAGATATTGCCTGTTATAAAAGAAGACGTTCCTCAATACGAGAACATAAAAAGAGTAACAGAAGTCTTACGTAAAACGAGTATAGATCTATGAAAGTGGCATTGGTTACAGGAGCATCCAGAGGGCTTGGTAGGGCGATTGCTATTCACCTATCCAAAGACCTTGGCCTACACATAATTATCAATTTTGCCCATAATAGAGATTCCGCCAATGAAACTTTAGAGGAAATTAAAAACAACGGTGGATCCGGCGAACTGCTTCAGTTTGATGTTAAAAACAGCGATGAGGTCAAAAAAAGCATAAATACATGGATGGAAAACAACCCCGATAAATTTATTGAGGTTTTGGTAAATAATGCGGGTATAACAAAAGACAACCTCTTCCCTTGGGTTAGTGAAGAGGACTGGGACGAGGTCATTAATACCTCTGTAAAAGGGATGTATAACTGTACTCAGGCTGTAATTCAGAAAATGTTGCGGAAACGTTCCGGAAGAATCATCAACATCGCTTCATTAAGCGGCTTAAAAGGTGTGCCCGGACAAACAAATTATTCTGCAGCAAAAGGAGCGATGATTGCAGCAACAAAAGCCTTATCTCAGGAGGTTGCAAAAAGGAATATTACCGTAAATGCCATTGCACCGGGATTCATAATTTCTGATATGACAAAAGACCTTGATGAGGCTGAACTGAAAAAAATGGTTCCCGCAAACCGTTTTGGCAAAGCTGAAGAAGTGGCATATCTGGCAAGTTTCCTGGCTTCTGATAAAGCTGCTTATATAACAGGAGAAGTAATCAATATCAATGGTGGAGTATACGCTTAACCGATGGAGCAAAGAGTCGTCATAACAGGTATTGGCATTTATTCATGCATTGGAGAAAACGTCTCAGAGGTTTTAAGTTCTCTGAAGTCGGGGAAAAGTGGTATTATTTATGATGAAAAAAGAAAGGAATTTGGTTATAGGTCCTGCCTAACAGGGTATGTGAAAGATCCCGACTTAAAACCCTTTTTATCCAGAAGAGAGCGCATAGGTATGCATCAGCCTGCTATGTATGCATTTATGTCTACCAAAGAAGCTTTAGAAAATGCAAAGCTTGATGTAGATTTTCTTGAGCAAAACGAAACAGGAATAATTTTCGGCAACGATTCAACTGCAGGGGCCGTAATAGAAACAATCGATAAGGCGCGCGCGCGGAAAGACAATACTTTGATTGGCAGTGGTGATATTTTCCAAAACATGAATTGTACGGTTAATATGAGCCTTTCTACCATCTATAAACTGAAAGGAATAAATATTACAATGTCGGCGGCTTGTGCTTCGGGTTCGCACTCTATTGGTATGGGATACCTGTTAATTAAGCAAGGACTACAACAAAGAGTTATTTGTGGAGGAGCTCAGGAAATTAATATCTATGCAATGGGAAGCTTTGATGGGCTTGGTGTTTTTTCTGTTCGACAGAATGAGCCAACGAAAGCAAGCAGACCCTTTGATCGCAGTAGAGACGGCCTGGTTCCCTCAGGAGGTTCTGCTACACTGGTTATAGAATCTCTGGATTCGGCCTTAAAAAGAAATGCGCCTATTTACGGAGAAATTGTCGGGTATGGATTTTCATCGAACGGCGATCATATTTCAAACCCAAGCTTGGAAGGACAATACCGGTCTTTGGTTATGTCGTTAGCCCAGGCGAAATTAAACCCTCAGAACATAGACTACATCAATGCCCACGCTACATCAACTCCGGTTGGAGACGCTACGGAAGCACAGGTTATTTACGATGTTTTTGGATCAAAAGTACCGGTCAGCTCTACAAAAGGCATGACCGGACATGAGTGTTGGATGGCGGGAGCGAGTGAAATTGTATATTCACTTATTATGATGCAGAATGATTTTATAGCGCCAAATATTAATTTTGAAAATGCAGATGATGATGTTGCAAAGATTAATATCATCCCGGCATACACCGAAAAAAATATTGATTGCTTTCTTTCAAATTCTTTTGGGTTTGGAGGAACAAATTCTTCTTTGATCATAAAAAAATATTCCAAATAGTTAAAGTTTATATATGAACAGGTTAGAGA
>JBKDJT010000234.1:0-3702 GCA_046345435.1 Bacteroidota bacterium | reverse complement strand
TCTGTGTTGCCGCCCTCTTCACTCATAGATCAGTTTATTGATTATGTAGCAAGAGGGATGAATGAAGATGCTGACAGTTTGCGAAAAAAATGGATTAATATTCATCCTTTGCATGGTTTCAGCAGTCAGTATGACGGTACTCGTTACATCAGTTATCTGAACGACGAATTGTTTCAATCCACACAGCCCTACTCGGGTGATCAATCTAAAGTTCCTGTTTTTGATTTTTCGGAAATTAATCTGAAGCAGCTGGTCTCTTTCATGGAGAATCCCCCAAAGCTGTTTTTAAATAAAGCAATGAATGTTTATTATCACGATGAGCAAGCATTGCTCTCCGAACATGAACCATTTGAAATGGATTCATTGCAGGAATGGGGACTGAAATCAGAATTGTTTGAAAGGATACTTTACGGAGAAGGTTTTGCTGATGAGGAAGCAGAAAAGAAACTTATACAATATCTGAAACAGTCGGGCCGTATTCCACTTGCCGGCGTAGGTAAAATCTATTATGAATCAATCAGAGAGGAATTAAAACCCTATGAAATAGTTTTTAAGGATATTGTTGCAGGAAGAAAACAAACACCGGTAGAAATTACATTGCCGGTTGATGGTTCTGTTCTGAAAGGGAAAATCAATAATTTTTATGAAGATGTATTGGTTTATGTATGCGATAGCTCATCTGTTTCAAAACACCTGATTAGAGCGTGGATCCCTTATCTCGGATTGCTCGCATCGGGGTATGAAGCTGACTTTTCTTTTATCTATAAAAAAGACGGAGAATTATTTGTTGAGCAACTGGAAGCAGGCAGCATAACAGCGAAGGAGGCACTAGCTGTATTACAAAAAGTAACAGCTGATTATCGCTACGGACATACCGACTGGTTTTATTTTCATCCCGAATTCGCAAGAGAGAATATGAAAAATATACAAGTTGATTATCCTGAATTCATTGCATGGTTTGAGGAGAAAATGGAATCGGAATATGAATACAGGCTGAAGGATATTTATCTGATGAAGGCTGCAGAAAATGGATTCTTTGCAGAAGAGAATTTTGAATCCCTGCGTCAGAATGTAATTGATTTTATGACACCGCTTCAAACTAATTTCCCAACTCTTTTTGAATAAATTATTTATATGCCAGAAATATATGATCGTTTTGATCCGAAGAAAGAACCGCTTCGTGACTCAAATTTAATTGAGGCCAGTGCAGGCACAGGTAAAACCTATTCTCTGGCTTTGCTTGCACTCAGATTGGTAATGAGCGGTGATGCCGGAATTGATAAAATATTAATGGTGACTTTCACCAATGCGGCTGTTGCTGAACTGGAAATCCGAGTAAGAACTTTTATCCGTAAGGCACTTATTGCTGCAAGGGAAGATATAGGTGATATTGAACCGGATATATTAGAACTTGTTCAAGAGGAAATTAAAAAGCAGGGCAGAGAAAAAGTTATTGCCATTTTATCTGATGCTGAGTTGATGCTCGATCAGACTGCCATCATGACGATTCATGGATTTTGTCAGAAAAGTTTGTCTGAATATGCATTTGAAACAAATCAGCTCTTTCATGCTGCCACATTAGACCCGGAAGAATTTGGGGTGCTTGTTACAGACACCTTTAATCAGATTTGGAGGAATTACATTACAACAATACCTGTTGATCTGCTGACGGGATTAATAGCCAATGGATTAACCCACGCATCTCTTCTCTCAAAAGTTAACAAAGCCATCGGAGGGAATGCGATTTATCTAAAAGATGCAATACCAGATGAATTTTTAACAGAGGCATATTTTACTCGCGAACGAGAGAGGATCCGGATGTATCAGGTTTCATTACAGGAAATTGAAAAGAAAATAGTTAATCATCTGGATGAGCATGAAGCTTCATTACTGAAAGCATTAAGGGGTATGAAAAAGCCTCTCGAAGAACTGATCGCAGTCATCGAATCAAGAGATGTTGCGGAAGTCACACAATTTGTTTTAAAAAACAGGAAAAAATTACCGCCGGAATTTGCTCCGCTTTTTCCTTTTATGGAAGCGTTAGATGAAAAGCGTACCGAACAACGATTAATGATGCTTACACGTGTAAACCAGCTTGCATTATTCGCATATAATCACGTTACAAGTGAAATTGATATTGAGTTGTCTCGAAAAGGATACATGACTTTTGATGATATGATTACACGTTTTCATGAAGCGGTTTGTGTGCAGCAACATCCTTCTCTGATTCAAAAGCTTAGAGAGAGATATAATGCTGTTTTTGTAGATGAGTTTCAGGATACCGACAAAATGCAATATGAAATCTTCGCAAGACTATTTCAGCATTCAGATTACAATGAAGCGCCATTGTTTTATATCGGCGATCCGAAACTATTAATTTATGGCTGGAGAAAAGCGGATCTCAATACTTACTTCCGTGCTGCAGATTCTGTAGATCATATCTATCGCATGAAAACAAATTTCAGGTCTCATCCTGATTTGATTAAAGCAATGAATTACTTTTTTGATCCTGCTCCGGGTAGTAATTATTTCCATTTTGATGAGCAGGATACTCACCTGATTGAGTATGAACAGGTAGACGCTGTGATGCCAACCAAAAAACCTCGTTTGCTGTATAACGGAGAGAAGCCACATGCCATTCAATTTGTTTTTTCTGATAATAAAAAACAAATAGCAAAAGATACTGCCGCACTAGTTCGTTCGCTGCTCGATAACAAACTATATCAATTTGATTACGGAGATCGCACTGAAAGTATACAACCGGGTGATATCGGCATCATCGTTCGAAAAAATGATGAAGGAGACCTCATCAAAGATTATTTATCTGAAATGAAAATTCCTGCTGTCACCATTCGTGAGGTGAGGATACTTCAATCTGAAGAGGCAAAAGAAATTTACTATCTGTTAAACGGAGCGTTTCAACTTACAAGAACTTCTATCAACAGGGCATTGTTAACAAATATTAGCGGATGGACAACAGAGCAATTAATGGAAACAGACGAAGAAAAAGTATTGGAGCGCTTCAGAGAATACCATGACAGCTGGAAAGAAAAAGGTGTTTATCTCATGCTCAGAAAATGTTTGTCTGACTGCAATCTGATCTCACGTCTATTTAAATCGGATAATCCTCCATCCGAAAGATTTGTGTCAAACTGCTTTCAGTTAATTGAACTGCTACATACAACAGAACAAAAAAAATCATTCAGTCCTGAAGAATTGATGCACTGGTTAAAAAAAGGTATTGACGGTGAACTGAAATCCGGCGATGAATATGTGCAACGTCTTGAGAGTGATGCGGAAGCAGTGAATATCATCACCGTTCACAAAAGTAAAGGGCTTGAGTATAAAGTTGTGCTCCTTCCTTATATGGACCTTACAGTTAAAAATTCAACAGAGGTACGCTTTCGAAGTGGAGACGGCACTTATTATACGGCTGAATCGGATTTGATCAGCAGTGAACTGGCTGACTTGTATAAAAAACAGGAAGAGCAGGAAAATAAAAGATTATTATATGTAGCAGTTACGAGAGCCTGTGCACATTGTTTTATTTTCACCAAACCCTTACCTAAAACACATAAACCGGGAGAAGTGAAAGACGGTTATTCCGTTGTGAGAAAAACATTGGTTCGCTTAAAAGAAGAACATATGTCAATACACGGGATTGGGTATGCAATTCCACCGGTATACGATCCTAAAAATACC
>JBKDJT010000233.1:0-3738 GCA_046345435.1 Bacteroidota bacterium | reverse complement strand
GCATGTAACTGTAAGGTTTCAAAACGATGATTATTACTCATAAATTGTTTTATTTAAAGATTTGATTAAAAAATAAAATGATGTGATGTGGTACCTTCCCGTGAAGGGATCGGAAAAAGAAAAGTATGCCTTACGGCATACAACAACAAAAACAACAACAAGGCTGAGAAACAGCAGTTGTAAAAGTCGGATGTAAGAAGTTGTTGCACATAGCCATAAATGGGATGCGAAGATAGGGAATTTCAGAATTTTGGATAGCAAAAAAAGAAAAACCTACCGATTTGATAGAAAGATTAGGCAGCCAGCGCAGCGTCTCTGGAATAAATCAGAACAGTCAGGATTGAGGGGATAAGGGCTGAGAAAACCCCAAAGTCTTTCCCCGTAGAATTATCTGAATCGAGAACGACCGTAATCTTATCATTCGGACGATTTTCATCCTGAAGTTCAATTTTCAGTTGATTCGTGGAATTGACATAAAACCGAAAATGGCGATTATCGGAAGTTGTCGCTCTTCCCTTTGAAAATAAACGGTCTTCATATTGAATATCTCCAAGTTTAAAACCATACTCATTTCTAAAAAACTGCACAAATCGGTTAAACACTTTTTTACCAATGAAAATACTTCTTTTCCATTTGCTGCCTTCGAGACGAATACTTTGTGTAGATGAATTATAGCGAAGCAAAAAAGACTCTTGTTTCCCGCCTTCGGATAACAGAAGAGGAATCTTATCGTAGATTGCATTATTCATAAACAGTATTTTTCACTTCGAAACTACCCAGGTTGCATCGATTTGTCAAGATTTAAACTCCCATTTTTTCCACAGAAATAAAAACTTAACATTGGGCAACCTTTGGCACTGGCTTTTGTTTTACGATTACCTGTTCTGACCAAATAAATTCTGAACGGATACTCCCTAAATTCGCAAATCATGGCCGGCAAAAAAGCATCAAATACAATTTTAGAACTTCCAGAAAGGGGAGATTTCATTCGGGTTGAAGGGGCCAGGGAACACAACCTTCGTAACATTGATTTAGCCATCCCCAAAAACAAACTAGTGGTAATCACCGGCATCAGCGGAAGTGGCAAATCCTCACTGGCATTTGACACCATTTACGCTGAAGGTCAGCGCCGTTATCTGGAAACATTCGGTGCATATGCCCGGCAGTTTGTCGGCAACATGGAACGTCCGGATGTTGACCAGCTCACCGGCCTCTCCCCTGTTATTTCCATCGAGCAAAAAACCACTAATAAAAACCCGAGATCAACAGTAGGTACGGTTACCGAAGTGTACGATTTCATGCGTCTTCTCTTTGCACGCGCCGGTGAAGCCTACTCCTACAATACGGCAAAAAAAATGGTAAAATGGAGTGAGGAAGAAATCGTGAATAATATTTTTGATCGTTTCAGCAATGAAAAAGTGATGGTCCTTGCTCCGATTGTGAGAGGAAGAAAAGGACATTACAGAGAACTGTTTGAGGAAATAAGAAAAAAAGGATACACGAAAGTTAGAATAGATGGAGAAGTAAAAGATCTGATTCCCAATATGCAGGTTGACCGGTATAAAATTCATGATATTGAAGTTGTGATTGACCGATTGCCGGTAACAGATGAATTTCGTTTGCGTATTAGCCAGAGTGTGCAACAGGCACTGAAATCGGGAAACGGGTTGCTTTTCCTGTCTCCATTGGAAGAACCTAAAAAAGCTACAAAAAATTTCAAAGAAGTCACTTATTCTAAACACCTTATGTGTGAGGAAACGGGATTGAGTTACGAAGAACCTTCACCCAATCATTTTTCTTTTAATTCACCTTACGGTGCTTGCCCTTCCTGTAAAGGTCTTGGACAAATCTATCATGTGTCGCGAGAAGCCATCATGCCCGATACCGAACTATCTATCAATGAAGGCGGATTAAAACCATTGGGTGAAGAAAGAGACTCCTGGTTTTTTAAACAAGTGCAGGCCATTGCAAAAAAACATCGGTTCTCTCTGGATGAACCACTAAAGAAACTTTCTCCGAAAGCGCTTAATTTGATTTTTTATGGTAATGAAGAGGGCATTGAAAAAGAAACGGAAGACCTGCCTGCTTCCTCTGAAATTTACGAGGGTCTGATTCATCAATTAAAACGGTGGTTTGAGAACAGTTCCAGTGATGCAGTACAAAGATGGGTGGAAGGTTTTATGGAACAACAGACTTGTAAGGGATGTAACGGCACCCGTCTCCGTAAGGAAAGTCTTTGGTTTAAGATCAACGATCGCCATATTGCCGAACTCAGTGAGATGAATATTGACAATCTCGCGGCCTGGTTCGACGGACTTGAACTGCGGATAAGCAAAAAGCAAGCCATCATTGCAAAAGATATTCTCAAAGAAATCAGAGATCGTCTTCAGTTTCTGTTGCAGGTTGGTCTCTCCTATCTTACACTCAACAGAAGTTCCCGCACATTGAGCGGCGGTGAAAGCCAGCGTATTCGACTAGCGACCCAAATCGGATCGCAGTTGCAAGGTATCACCTATATTCTTGATGAGCCCAGCATCGGGCTTCATCAGCGCGACAACCATCAATTAATAGAAGCGCTGCAGCGACTCAGGGATTTGGGAAATAGTGTGATTGTGGTAGAGCACGACAAAGACATCATGCTGGCAGCTGATTACCTGATTGACATTGGTCCGAAAGCAGGTCGTTTCGGAGGAAAAGTTGTAGCTGCAGGTACTCCGGAGGAAGTATTAAAACAACCCGGTGAAACAGCCGATTACCTGAGTGGTAGAAAGAAGATAGAAGTTCCTCAGCAGAGAAGAAAAGGGAACGGGAATATTTTAGAATTAAATGGTGCCGAAGGAAACAACCTCAAAAAAATAAATGTGCGTTTTCCACTGGGAACGCTGATAGTCGTTACAGGTGTAAGTGGTAGCGGGAAAAGTACATTGATCAATGAAACACTTTATCCACTCCTAAGTAAACATTGCTACCAGTCACGCATACCCGCACTTCATTTCAGAAGTATCAAAGGACTTGAGCATATTGATAAAGTAATTGAAATTGACCAGTCGCCTATTGGACGCACTCCCAGAAGTAATCCGGCAACTTATTGTGGATTTTTCACAGAGATCCGTACTTTATTTGCGGCAATACCTGAAGCAAAAATCCGAGGGTATAATGCAGGGCGTTTTTCATTTAACGTAAAAACGGGAAGATGCAATGTTTGCGAAGGTGGTGGTATGCGGGTGATTGAAATGAATTTCCTGCCTGATGTATATGTGCATTGTGAGCATTGCAACGGAAAACGATACAACCGAGAAACACTCGAGATAAGATATAAAGGGAAATCCATTGCCGATGTGCTCAATATGACGGTCGATGAAGCCTGTGAATTTTTCAGACCTGTTCCATATCTGTTTAGAAAAATACATGTGTTACAGGAAGTGGGTTTAGGTTATATCACACTTGGGCAAAGTGCAGTTACGCTTAGTGGAGGTGAAGCTCAACGTGTAAAACTTGCTACCGAGCTCGCGAAAAGGGATACCGGAAATACATTTTATATTCTAGATGAACCCACTACAGGTTTACATTTCCAGGATATCAGAATGCTGCTGGATGTGTTACAAAAACTCACAGACCGATGCAACACAGTAAATGTTATTGAGCACAACATGGAAGTGATCAAATTAGCAGATCATATCATTGATATCTGACCTGAAGGTGGAGACGGAGGTTGTAAAGTTTTGTTTGAAGGAACAC
>JBKDJT010000232.1:0-2698 GCA_046345435.1 Bacteroidota bacterium | reverse complement strand
GGTGTGGGAGGCGGATTGATTGTAGTTCCAGCTCTTGTTTTTTTCTTTGGATTTAGCCAGCACGAAGCCCAGGGCACATCACTTGGACTGCTTGTTTTACCCGTTGCACTGCTAGGTATGCTGAATTATTATAAACAAGGTTACGTTGATTTTAAAGTAGTTGGGTTGCTTGCTGTTAGCTTTTTAATTGGCAGTTATTTTGGCAGCAAATGGGCAATTACCTTGCCACAGGAAACTATCAAAAAATATTTTGCATTACTGCTTTTTTACACTGCCTTTAAAATGATCGGCTGGGAACAACAGCTAATCACCTGGATAAGAAAGTCATTTTAATGACTAAACCCTTTAATTGCATTGAAATATCTATATTAAAATTTCACACGATTAACGATTGTCTGTTGATTTTTAATTCGTTTTTTACTACCTTTTCCTGTCATGTTATCCGAGAAAAAAGACAAGGAGTTATACGAACTATATCTTCAGCAGAAAAACAACAAGTGGCTCGGCCTCCTGCTTGAAAGATATACGCTTATATTACTCGGTGTTTGCATGAAGTATCTGCGCAATGAGGAAGATGCTAAAGATGCCGTACAGACAGTTTTTGAAAAAGCGATCAATGAAATCGAAAAACAGAAGATTGAGAATTTTGGGGGGTGGTTGTATAAAATTTCTGTCAATGAATGCTTAATGCGTTTGAGAAAAAACAAACAACTATTTACCGAATTAACGGAAAAGCTTGAAAATATAGATACTGATTTAAACATTTCAGAGAGTAAGGATAAGGAAGAAGACCTGGTATTTATCGAAAAAAACCTGACTCAATTAGCAAAAGAACAAAAAGACTGCCTTGAACGATTTTATCTTTTTAATCAATCTTATAGTAAAATATCAGAGCTTACCGGCTTTTCAACGAATGAAGTAAAAAGCCACATACAAAACGGAAAAAGAAGGTTGAGATTGATATACATCAAACAAAAGCAGAATGACTGACCCAAAAAATATAAACCCGGAAGAAAAATCAGCAAATGAAAATGAACTGATAATGAAGTATATCGGTGATGAACTCAACACCATCGATAAGCTGGAAACAGAACAGGCTATTGCAAATTCTCCTTTCCTATCCGATGCAGAAGAAGGTCTGAGATTGATCAATGACAAGAATCAGATTCCGTATATGACTCAAAGCATCAACCGAGAGATGCGCAGAAAACTGAAAAAGCGCAACCGTGAAAAGAGAAATATCCAACCCGGAATTTTTATTATTTTAATTGTTGCTCTATTGCTTTTATTAATCCTTACGCTTAGTTTTATGATAATTTTCAGGCTTAAAATGACATACATTCCCCAAATCTCAGGGGCATTCATTTAAAAGCAGCAGGGTTTAAAATAAAAAAAACTTAAACATAGCTTACTTTTACAAAGAAATTTGAAAAATTGAACCCTGATAATAAGAATATAATCTTAAAAGCATTGGTGAATAATCCTTGTTTCAAGGTGCTTTTTTATTCTATTATCTCCTTTTTTAGCGTGATCAATGCTGCAATTTCGCAGGATACAGTCAAGATAACGGTTAAAGAAGCCAGACAATTGCTTTCTCCGGTAAGGACCAATGATGAGATTTATACATTTACCAAATGTTTTAATAAAGAGGTTCCTACAAGCGACTGCAGAGGTTGGCTGAAATTTCCTGAAGAAAATACAACAGATGTTGTGTATGCCGACAGAGGTGCACAAAATGAGGGAAGCATGCAGGAACCTGCTTATCTGCTGAGTATAGAAAATAAAAAGCTCACACTTGTTGGCGAGTGGAAAGCAAAATGGTATAAAAACACCCAGAAAACATTAATCATACTAGAGTATCAACTCAACGATAATCTTGATCCTGTTTCTCTAAATATTTCACTGACTACCGGTAAGCGAAAAGTGACCACATCACTGAATATTGCGAGTAAAGAAAGTCAAAGAAGTATTAAAGATTTTATAAAAACAACCTCTGTTTACCAGTCCTCAGGTTTTGTATTCGTTGAAACAAAACAAATAGACTCAACCGAGATAATCAAAAAACAAGAACTCGAGAAACAAAAATTAAGAATTGACTCTATTGAAAGAGAAAGAAAGAATACAGAAGAAGCAAGAAGAGTTTTACAAAAAAGAAAAGAAGATTCAATTCGTACTGAAGATCAAAAGAAAACAGAAGCTGCCCGAATTATAAAACAACGCTATACAGACTCGTTAAATCTATTAAAACAAAAACAAGCCGATTCTGTCAAATTAGCTAAACAAAAAATCGACGAAGAAATAAAATTGAAAAATCAAAGAACTACCGATTCGCTTCGCGTAGTTAATGAGAAAAAACTGCGAATAGCAGACTCTTTGAATGCAATCAAAAAACAACAGACTGATTCTCTCAAACTCGTTAATCAAAAAACTGCAGAAGAGCTCAGATTAAAAAATGAAAGAATAGCCGACTCCATAAACACCGCAAAACAACAACCTACCTACTCTCTGCGTATCGTGAATGAACGAAACCTCCGAACGACAGATTCTTTAAATGCATTAAAAAAACGCCAGGCCGATTCCATTAAACTCGCAAGCCAAAAAGCAGCAGAAGAACTCAAATTAAAGAACGAAAGAATTGCCGACTCTATAAAACTCAGCAAACAGAGAATAGCCGATTCCTTGAAACTAAGTAAACTGA
>JBKDJT010000231.1:0-5061 GCA_046345435.1 Bacteroidota bacterium | reverse complement strand
CCATTATTTGATTATTTAGGCTATGCTGATATTTGGGAAGAAGTATTACAGCATTTAGCAATATGGAAAAGAGAAATTCCTGACCTACCAGAAATTAATTTTGACCTAGATGCTAAACACACATTTGAAGAAATCAAAGACCTAAAACCTTTAGTATTCAGAAAGCTCTTGGAGAATGAAGAAATTTTCAGAGAAATAATTTTGACTTTATTCCCTGAACAAGCAACATTAAAATTGCTTTATGAATATTATTCACAAAAGAAAGAAACAATTTACAAGACTATCGCACATAATTTATCTAAACGACTTTAATAAAAGAATATTATAGCATATTCATTTTTTGAAAAGTTGATTGGGAAAAGGCGAGAGACAGGAATAATGAGATTGGCGACCAGGGGGAAGAATTTATATTAGAATTTGAAATTGATCGTTTAATTGACACTCTTTCTGTTGACAGAAATACAGCAATTCAAAATGTTCAGCATTTGAGCAGATTACAAGGCGACGGATTAGGTTATGATATTTCCTCAATTAATGATGATGGTTCACCACGCTATATCGAGGTTAAAACTACTAGTGGGGGTTTCAATCAGCCATTTTATATGAGCAAAAACGAAAAACATTTTTTTGAAGAATACGGAGACTCTGCTTTTATTTACCGAGTTTATAATTTTAATAGAGAAACAAGACGTGGAGACGTTGCAATAATAAGTCAACGTGAATTATTTTCAAATTTCATATTTGACACGAGCACTTGGATTGTAACACCAAAATGAAAAACACATAGGTGAAACTTATATTACCCATAATAGCCGGTGCATTGCTCAAAAACCGGTTTACAGAATGTAGTAAATTTACTTCGCTTCATAAATTTTAGTGATAATAATTCCTTCTGTAGATTTTACACAAGTAAAATAAATAAAATATGGAATTGCAAGAATACAAGAACTTATTAAAAGATCTACCAAGACCAACAGCAGATGTAACTGATTATTTTATCAATCGTGTTGCTCGAGACCATAGCTGGTATAAGCATTTGCCAAATGAAAGACTGGTACGTTTCGTTTTTTATTTAGACCCCAATGCAGGTAAAACACTTGAAAAAGTTGTAAGTACAGGGAATTCTAAAGACGAAAAACGATTTGTCTTCAAAGAAAAAGACAAAAATGGCAGCAATTACGGATATGCTGGATGGCAGTATTTTACCAAACAATATACTGTGAATTTTATTCCCAATTCTGACGGGTCATTTCAGGATTCTAGGCCATTTATTGGTCTTAACATAATCGATGCACAGGGTACAGCAGTTCCATTGCCAGAATTAGTAATTCGTAAAGGAACATTCTTGATGTCAAGATATTTGCACAGGGTATTTGAAAATGATTTCGAATTTATAGATCAAGATGGTATATCTAATGGAGAAAAACACAGCTGCATAATAAATGACCTTAGAGACCATCTTAATTCTTTTTATAACTTCATTTACGATGAAATATAGAAGTTTTTCCATCTGTAAAACAGCATATATACGAATATCTAATGAAGCAATCAATCAAATTTCTACGCTTCTAATATTTTGTCTTAAATTGATATGACTAAATTTTAGGTTTGACTAATAGCCTGTCGGGTTTTTTAGCAAATAAATTCTGGTTGCCAGAACGAACAAGACTAAATTATTGAATAAATAATGAGTTATTCTAAATTTAATCAGCGGCGACTTCAGTAGATCTTAACAAAGAATAATGCTATAACATATGCATGCAAACTGTTATTTATTGACTAGTTTAAGTCGATTCTATGAAGCAACAATTATATAAAACAAAATGGATGATAATTCATTGTCTAATTCCATTAATAACGGGCGGACTTCTTTATATTTTATTCAGATCAACAAACCTTAGAATGTTTAAATGGTTTTCAAGTATCGGACTTGATAATTTTATTTTCCAATCAAGACATTACTTTTTGAATTTAAAATATCAGCTCCCTAACTGGACGTACTACTCACTTCCTGATGCTCTTTGGGTTTATTCTTTTACATCTGCTTTATTGATATTGTGGGATGGTGTAATATCTATTTGGTTGATTTTTGTTCTATTTTCAGGAATATTTGTTGAATTTGCACAATGGATAAATATATTTCCCGGCACTTTTGATATATTAGACTTGATTTTTACCATTATGGCATTTTTATTCAGTATCATAATCTTCAACTTTAAATTTAAACAAAATGAAAAAACAATATCTTCTTAAAATGATTGCCTCAACATTTGTTGTTGGTATATTTTTATTTCTTGCTTTTGGCTCAGACGAAACGGAAAATAAGACTAGCACAGACAGCAGCAGTTCAAAAGGAAGCAGTGGATCAGATATTGAGACAATTGAAGGGACTAAAAGTTGCTTTGTAGGATATGATTGGGTTTATCCCAGTAGTAGTAACCCAACTAGTGCATGGAAGTTTTCCTCTGACGGCACATTTAACTTTAGTACTACTATGTTTGGGGGCATGAGCGCATGGGGCAACTGGGAAGTTGTTAGTCCGGGAAAAATAAATATAACTTATACAAGAACAACTGAAGGAACCATTCCAAACGGTCAAACCCTTACAATGTCATACTGCAGTGGTCTGAAAGTTGGTTCAACATTATATTCGAAAGATTAGGCCACGCTTTTATATAAACAATTTCAAAAAAGCAATTAACTGATTTGAAAAGGATGCAGATAACAATAACAAAGTTATAATTAAGCTTGAAGATGAATATCGCCCACTTACGGTAGTTTTAAAAAGTTATAGACATATTTAAAATATATAGTTGTTTAAAAACGAACCCGATCCGAATTAAAATAAAACGGTTAACACAATTATATACATAGGATAACCAAAATGATAATTCGATACCAACTACGATGAAAATAAAAGAGCATAACATATGATCATTAAAACTATAACTATTCACATATGAAATACCGATAACGGTTGGCCGATACCAACTACGATGAGAATAAAAGGGCATAACATATGACCATAAAATCTATAACTATTTACATATGAACCGATTACTTATTATAGTAACAACATTGCTGTTTATTGAAGTATCAAATGCACAAACAGTAAGATTCAAAGATGCTTATGGGGAAAAAATTGCATATATAGACGGAAACACTTTACGCGCTATAGATGCTTATGGCAATAAGTTGTTTTACCAGGATGGAAACACAATTAAAAGAACAGATGCTTATGGAGAAAAATTATTTTATATAGACGGTCAAACAATTCGCGCGCGAGATGCATATGGCGAAAAACTATATTATTTTGACGGAAGAACTATTCGCTCAAAAGACGCCTATGGCGAGAAACTATATTACTTAGATGGCCAAACCTTAAGATATAATGATGCTTACGGCGACAAGGTCTATTACTTTGAAGGAATACCTGAAAAATGGATAATTATTTGTTTAATCAGATAACTCTTTTCATAAATAACATGTGCAAAAAATGATTTTAAATATTTAATTAAAGATTTACCATTTTTGTAAATTAGATTTTTAATAAATATACAAATTTGAAACATGATAAAATCCTTGCAGATTTTTTACATTTTGATATTATCTTTTTTTGCTGCTGAAGGACAAAATAAAATAAGCTTCAATAATAAAAAAATAAATGAATTAGGTGTTAATATGGGGATGATGTATGGTATAGAAGAATTCAGACCAACATTCCCTCTCATCTGGAAAGATTTTAACCCAGATAGTGATGACTATTCATTCTCAGGTTATTACACTCTTGATACATATTCCAATAATGAAAATAAAACGCTTAATGGCGAGGTAAAACTCATTAGGGTTCAAATTCAAGTTGCAGAAGGCACATTAAACATAAAAGAAGAGTTAACTTTTAATTTCAAAAATGGAGACATGAATGGCAGAGTTATTTATTCCCAATATTCATCCGATAATAATGGAGAAACGAGTGAAGCAGATTTAAAACATGTTAAATGGAAAAAAGATGTTTCAATTTCAGCAAATTATGATTATGCCGATGGCAATTATAAGGGTATTAATTTTTTTGAAATAAGAGATTGGGAAAAAACAAAATATACAATATCTCAGAGCGTTGGTTATGATATCTCATTAGATTATTTTAATACTATTATTAATATAAATACGTCATCTCCAACTGAGAAGCCCATTTTTAAAAAAGTAAAATATTGATTAGAGTATTGTATAAATAATCATTATGATCTTTATCTTACAAAAACAGTTCGAGCTACTGGAATACTGTTATTACAAGATCATGTAAATAAAAATATTATTAACAGGTTTAAAATTCAAATCATATGTCTGCCAAAGAAACTGCTAAAGGATGTTCTATTTTGATTATCATTCTTTTTGGAATCGGATTTGTAGGTATGGCTGTCGAAACTTTGTTTGGTTTCTTATTCGGTGGCAAATCCTTCATTTCAGATTTTTTAGACCCTGATAGCGAAGGAACAAATTTGAGTCTATTTAGGTTTACATTTTGGACACTTATTGTAGGCATTGTTGTATTTTTTCTTACAGGAGGGAAAATAGAAGATATTTTCGGGCGAAAAAATAATAAATAAGTCGTGCTCAGAGAATGTATGTGAGCCGTGGCAATCATTTAAGTTCAAGAAATAAACATTTAGATTTTGGGGTTACCTTTTACTCAAAATATCAGCTATAGTAATATGAATGATTTACATGTAGTAAAGAAAGGATCTTTTACGGGAGATCACAGGCTGTCAAATAATAGAAGTAAGCGACACCTGGCAAAGGATCCTACTATTGAGTAATTCTCTAACATGAAAAATAAGTTCTTTGCAGAAATCCTGCTTGCGGAAAATCAGTGAAAGTTCTTGGTATGTTTATGCAAATTTTCAGTCTGAAATAATATATTTATGATGAAAAATAGGATAAATCAACTATAATTATACCTTTATCGCTCCATAAAATCTGCTGAATTAATCGAACACCAAAATGGAGACAAAAAAACACCACATCGGAAGAAAACAATCAAGAGAGCCACCTAATTATTGC
>JBKDJT010000230.1:0-2735 GCA_046345435.1 Bacteroidota bacterium | reverse complement strand
ATCTTACTCACACGGCTTTAACATCGTTGAAGAGGGGATGCAGATCAGAAAAGACATTACAGTCATAATGGTGGCACCGAAATGCCCCGGTACCGAAGTACGTGAAGAATATAAAAGAGGATTTGGGGTTCCAACATTGATTGCAGTCCATCCGGAGAATGATCCTGAAGGGAAGGGGCTTGCGCAGGCTAAGGCTTACGCAGTTGCAACCGGAGGGCATCGGGCAGGCGTATTGCGCTCCTCTTTTGTTGCAGAAGTGAAGAGTGACTTGATGGGTGAGCAAACAATCTTATGTGGAGTGTTACAAACAGGATCGATACTTTGTTTTGATAAAATGATCGAGAAAGGTGTTGAGCCGGGATATGCTTCGAAGCTGATTCAATACGGTTGGGAGGTGATTACTGAGGCTTTGAAACACGGAGGAGTAACAGCGATGATGGATCGTTTATCCAATCAGGCAAAGATCAAAGCATTTGAGTTGTCTGAAGAATTGAAGCAGATTTTACGTCCTCTTTTCCAAAAGCATCAGGATGATATCATGAGTGGAGTGTTTTCATCTACGATGATGGCCGATTGGGCTAATGGAGATCAGCAATTGCTTGGATGGAGAGCAGCAACAGGTGAAACTGCATTTGAAAAAACACCAGCTTCTGATCAGATAATCAAAGAGCAGGAGTTTTTTGATAATGGACTATTAATGGTTGCGTTTATCCGTGCAGGTGTGGAATTGGCTTTTGAAACGATGGTGGAGGCGGGGATTAAGGATGAATCAGCTTACTATGAATCATTGCATGAAACACCGCTTATTGCGAATACCATTGCACGCAAAAAACTTTACGAGATGAATCGCGTGATTTCAGATACAGCTGAATACGGATGTTATCTGTTTGATCATGCCGCCAAACCTTTACTGGCATCTTTTATGAAAACAGTTAATACTGATGTTATTGGTAAGAATTTCAATGAAGGAAAAGACCAGGGCGTGGATAATCGTCGGTTGATTGAAGTAAACAAAACAATCCGTCAGCATCCGGTTGAGCAGATAGGTGCTGTATTAAGGGAAGCAATGACTGAAATGAAAGCGATCCGCACAAACGCATAATGATGGAAGATGTAGCACAGCACATACCGGAGCTTCATTTTCACAAAGCTGCATTGAATCTGAAAAAGGTTGTCAGTAAAACGCCTTTACAATTCAGTGCTAACTGGTCGCGCAAATACAACTGTAATATTTACTTCAAGCGTGAAGACTTGCAGGTTGTTCGCAGTTATAAGTTGCGTGGTGCTTACAATATGATCAGCCAGTTGCCGCAGGAGCAATTAAAAAATGGAGTGGTTTGTGCCAGTTCCGGAAATCCTGCCCAGGGTTTTGCATATAGTTGTAAAAAACTAGGGATCAACGGGGTGGTCTTTATGCCGGTAATTACGCCGCGTCAGAAAATAAACCAGACTAAAATGTTTGGTGAGGATTTTGTTCAAGTGCATCTTGTAGGGGATACATTCGATGATTGTGCCACTGCTGCCAAAGCTTATACGGAAAAACATCAGATGACTTTCATTCCGCCTTTTGATGATTATCGTGTTATTGAAGGTCAGGGTACTGTTGGTCTGGAAATACTTGAGGATCTGACGGATGTAGATTATGTTTTTATGCCGGTAGGAGGAGGCGGATGGAGTGCAGGAGTCGGTAAATATTTTACAACATACTCGCCTAAAACAAAAATTATAGGGTTAGAACCATTGGGAGCGCCTTCAATGCTGAAGGCACTGGAAGCCGGACAACCTGTTGTGCTACCTGAAATTGATCGTTTTGTAGATGGTGCAGCAGTGAAAAGAGTAGGGGATCTCACTTTTTCTATTTGTAAAGATGTGATTGATGTGATGCATCTTATTTCTGAAGGGAAAATATGTTCTGTGATTTTGCAGTTGTATAATGAAGATGCGATTGTTGTGGAACCTGCAGGTGCATTGAGCATTGCAGCACTTGATGATTTTAAAGAAGAGATCAAAGGAAAAAATGTAGTATGCATTGTAAGTGGCAGTAATAATGATATCGACAGGATGCAGGAGATCAAGGAACGTTCACTTCAATATGAAGGGTTGAAGCATTACTTCCTCGTCAACTTTGCACAACGCCCCGGTGCATTGAAAGAATTTGTAAACAGTGTTTTAGGCCCATCAGATGATATTACACGATTTGAATACATCCAGAAAACAAACAAAGAGAACGGGCCGGCATTAATAGGAGTTGAATTGAAGAGTAGGGAAGATTACGAGTCGTTGATAGATCGTATGCATTTATATCAGATCAATTTTACGGAGTTGAATAAGGATGATACCTTGTTTGGGTATTTAGTTTAATGGGATTTAGGTGTTGAGAGGGTAGTGTCAGTATATTCTACAACTAAGTTCTTCATGGACTTTCAGTCTAATGTTCTTGCTTTTTGTTTTGTACTTTGATTTAGCTGATTTAATGATTAACATGATTTTTTCGGACTCTCGGACTTATGGACTCCCGGTCTAACGGACTTTCTTTTGTCTTGAACTTTGATTTAGCTGATTAAATGATTTCCATGAATTTGGACTTATGGACTTCCGGTCTAACGGTCTTTCTTGTGTCTTGAACTATGATTAAGTTGATTAAATGATTTACATTAATTTGGACTTATGGACTTCCGGTCTAACGGTCTTTCTTTTATCTTAAGCTGTGATTAAGATGATTAAATAATTTACAT
>JBKDJT010000229.1:0-5468 GCA_046345435.1 Bacteroidota bacterium | reverse complement strand
GTATTTACTGCGATTATATTATGGATCATCTTTTGCATTGTTGTGTCCGGAATTGCTGAATGGTTCACAGACATAGGCGTAAAGAAAATTTCAGCAGGTACTTTTACTTTATTTATCGAAGGGCAGTTACTTATTCTTTTTTTTTCAGCTTATTTTTTTGGAGAAAAAAAATTTATTTTACCGTCTTTCGTACAGGTGGCAGGTAATTTAAGCTTCTCATTATATTGTATTTTTTATTTTGAAAATTCCGGGAGGTCAGCACAGGGAGCTCTTCATAATATTTTTTTACTTTATGCTCTGTTTGTTTTTCTGCAGGGGGTTTATTTAATGTGTCATTTTATTTTCAGTCATAAGAAAGAACTCAGATTTCAAAAACCGAATAATGAACAGTTGAAATTGCTTTTGTCTTACTCCGGAATGGCTTTGCTTGCCAATATAATTTTCTTTCTTTATCAGCGAGCTGATTACTGGCTCATTAGGTATTTTGGGATTGGAGATGCAGAGTTGGGTAATTATATTCAGGCTTCGAGAATTGCGCAGATGTTTCAGCTGTTGCCGGCCATGATTGCCGGTGCTTTGTTTCCAATACTTTCTTCATTGAAGGAAAAAAAAGAGTTTTTGCTTTTGCCTTTAATGCGTATCACACTTCAGCTGAATATCATCCTTTTGCTTACGCTTGCGCTAGTAGGACTTTATCTTTTTCCGTTTCTTTTTGGGCCAAGTTTCGGAGGGATGTACAAGAGTTTTCTTTATTTGATACCAGGTATACTTTCTCTTACTGTTCTTTCATTGCTTAGTGCCTTTTTTGCTTCTGAGAATCTTGTAAAAATCAATCTTTTTGGAGCTGTATTAGCAATGACTATATTATTTACAGGCGATATTTTACTGCTTAAAAGATATGGAATTAGTGCTGCGCCGATAGTGAACAGTGTCAGCGCAATCGCTTCAGTAACAGTTTCTGTGATAGCATTTAAACGTTATTTTGGCAAAGGGTTAAAGAATCTGTTTGTTCCCGTTAAAAAAGATTATAGCTTCGTCCGAAAACTGTTCTTTTATTCAAAAGATGTATCAGGCAAATAGATTTTCTGTGCCAATAATTATATTTAAGCATGAATGTTTTACATCTGGCAAGTTGGTATCCTCATGAAAAGTATCCGTACAACGGCGATTTTATTCAGCGCCAGTTGATAGCACTTTCCGAATTTTTACCTGTAACTGTCATTCATCTTGTAAAGGATACAAATCTGGAAAGTAACGGATTTGCCATTTCAAAACATACAAGAACGAACCAAATGGAAGAGTGGCTTGCTGGTTATGGAGTAATCAGAACAGGCATTCCTTTTGCAGATCAATTTCTTTCTTTTTTAAAGTATAGGCGATTGTTAAAGCAACTAGTGGATGATTATATACGGGAAAAAGGGAAGCCGGATTTGATCCATGTTCATGTAATTTTAAATGCTGGAATCGTTTCTATGGAAATAAGTAAAGAGCTTAAAATTCCTTACGTAGTTACTGAGCATTCAACTATTTATCACAGAAATGCTAGCGAAAATCTTTGGAACCGACCCTTTATTTTTAAAAAGATTAATCGGAATATTATAAAAAATGCAACTGCTTTACTTCCTGTTTCAGAAAATCTAGGAAAGTTAATTTCTCAGTTTGCTGACATTCAGAAACTGTTTGTAGTCGATAATGTGGTTGATACAAGTATTTTCAATTTTAACGATCTCCATTATAGCGATCAATTGATTTTTATTCATGTTTCCGGAATGACTGAACAAAAAAATATAGAAGGTTTATTGAAAGGTATGAAATTACTTAGCCTTAAAAAAAATAATTGGAAGTGTAAGATGGTAGGCCCATTCTCATATGAACAAAAGCAACTGGCAATTCATTTAGGCATTTCAAAATTTATTGAATGGATAGGAGAAGTTGGTTATGCGGAAGTCGCTACATTAATGAAAAAAAGCCATGTGCATATTTTATTTAGCAAATATGAAAACCAACCTTGTGTAAATATTGAAGCACTTTGTTGCGGACTTCCAGTTATTGCTACAGATGTAGGAGGCTTGTCAGAAGTAGTAGATCATACAAACGGGATACTTATTCCTTCTCAGAATGAACATGCTTTGGCTGAAGCAATGGAGAAAATGATTCGACAATACGATCAATACAACCGTAAAAAAATCAGTGAAAGTGCTATCTCGAGATTTGGCTACAAAACAATCGGCAATCATCTTGTTGATATCTATAAATCAATTATACATTAAAATAAAAGCATCTCGTTTATTTTTTAAGTTGAAGTATTAAGGAGATATATTCCTTCATCGCTTCTTCTTTCGGCTTTCCACCCTGTTCCTTCCATGCATTGGCTTTCGCAATTCCAACAATATCAAAAGGGTTGGAAGGCATTTCTCCGCTAAAATCTCCTTCCGTAGCCTGTTTGTACAAGGAATATATTTTCAGCAACACATCATTTGTTGGTTTTTCTGGGAGGAGTTTACTGTCTGCTATAGCCTGTTCAAATTCCTGAGTCAGATCCATTGTGTATTCTTTCTCCAAATTTATTGCTTTGGCCTGATTTTAAGGCTCCGTTCGGCACCTTTAATTGCATTACCTTTGCCACTTCATAAAAAGGTGACATTAGGAATGAAGCAAATCAGGAATTTCTGCATTATCGCCCACATCGACCACGGGAAATCAACTCTGGCCGATAGGCTTTTGCAAACAACGAATACGATTAGTGAAAGGGAGATGATGGATCAGGTGCTAGATGACATGGACCTTGAAAGAGAAAAAGGGATTACCATCAAGAGCCACGCTATTCAGATCAATTATAAAGCCAAGGATGGCTCTGAATATATCCTGAATCTGATTGATACACCGGGTCACGTCGATTTTAGCTATGAGGTAAGCAGAGCACTGGCAGCCTGTGAGGGTGCATTGTTGCTGGTAGATGCAGCACAGGGTATTCAGGCGCAAACAATTTCCAATCTATATTTAGCGATTGAAAATAATCTTGAAATCATTCCTGTTATCAATAAAATTGATATGGCTGGTGCGATGATTGAAGAGGTGAAAGATCAAATCATTGAACTTATTGGATGCAAGCCCGAAGAAATTCTGTTGGCCAGCGGCAGGGCAGGTATAGGTATTGAAGAAATCCTGGAAGCAATTGTAGCAAGGATACCTGCTCCGAAGGGAAAACCAGACGAGCCACTTCAGGCACTTATATTCGACAGTGTGTTTAACAGTTTCAGAGGAGTAATCGTATATTTCAGAATTCTGAACGGAAAGATTCGTAAAGGTGATAAGGTCAAATTTGTTAGTACCCAGCAGGAATATGATGCCTCAGAAATTGGTATTTTGAAGTTAAAGATGACCGAGAAAAATGAAGTCACTTGCGGAGATGTGGGTTATCTGATAACAGGTATAAAAAATGCCAAAGAGGTAAAAGTAGGTGATACAATTACGCTTGCAGCAAATCCGACTAAAGAGCCCATACGCGGATTTCAGGAAGTGAAGCCAATGGTTTTTGCGGGTATATTTCCTGTAGTAACAGATGATTTTGAAGAGCTGCGCGATTGCATGGATAAGTTACAGCTCAATGATGCTTCACTCACTTTCGAACTTGAAACATCGCAGGCCCTTGGTTTTGGTTTCCGATGCGGTTTCCTCGGTCTCCTGCACATGGAAATTATACAGGAGCGTCTAGAAAGGGAATTTAACCAGACGGTTATCACAACTGTTCCTAACGTTAGCTTCATTGCTTACACTACAAAGGGAGAAAAGATTATTGTAAATAATCCGAGTGAAATGCCTGAGCCCACGCAGATGGACAGCATTGAAGAACCATTTATCAAAGCACAGATTATTACTAAGCCCGAATACATTGGTAATATCATGACACTTTGCCTGGGTAAGCGGGGTATACTGATTAATCAAAGCTATCTCACGCAAACACGTGTGGAGTTGCAATTTGAAATGCCGCTTACGGAAATCGTATTTGATTTTTATGATAAATTAAAATCACAAACCCGCGGTTATGCTTCTTTCGATTATCATCCGATCGGTTATAGGGAAGCGGATATCGTGAAGATGGATATTCTGTTGAACAGCGAAAAAGTAGATGCCTTAAGTGCGTTGATACATAGAAGCCGTGCACATGAATTCGGAAGAAAACTCTGCGAAAAGCTGAAAGAATTATTACCTCGTCAGCAATTCCAGATTGCTATACAGGCAGCGATCGGCGCAAAAATTGTTGCACGTGAAAACATCTCTGCAATGCGAAAAGACGTTACTGCTAAATGTTATGGTGGTGACATCAGCCGTAAGAGAAAACTGCTGGAGAAGCAGAAGGAAGGGAAGAAGCGTATGCGTCAGATAGGTAGCGTAGAAGTGCCACAGGAAGCGTTCCTCGCGGTATTAAAACTGGATGATTAAAATTTATCCATCGATCTTATCGGATTAACGAACGAAAAATACAAAACCGTATAAGTTATGAGTCAATTTTCTCTCAGCAAAGATCCCAATATGGTGGTAAAAGCCTGTTTTCTGCAAAAGGGAACATCAGCGGCTGTTACAGGCAAAGACTTCATCGTTCGTTTATATGACAAAGACCTTTTTGATGATGATTTTTTGGGAGAATCTGTGCCTGATGAAAATGGATGTATCGCAATTTCATTTTCGCATGAAGCATTTGCCGGCGATACAATCGTAAAAGAAACTATACCTGATTTTTTCTTTGTTGTTTTTAAAAATAACCAGCCGGTCAGTCACACAAAAGTATTTCAGGATATTCCATTAGATCAGTTTTCTGAATTTAAAATGGGAGAGGGGGAAGTGGTTCATCTCGGCACTTACCTGATTGATGTACAAGGTTGAAACATCAATAAATTTGACAGATGGGTAAAAGACTTCAACGGCCGGTTGTCAAACTTCCTTTTACTGCATTTGATAGTATACTGGAAATATTTGCCTTTGTCCTCTTAGTTTTTTCGTGGGGATACATCTTTTATAAATTACCGGATTTGCCTGCGCAAATTCCTGTTCATTTTGATTTAACGGGTAAGGTAGACAGGATCGGGTCTAAAACTGATTTATACTGGATTCCGGTTATTGCTTCGGTTCTTTATATCGGACTTAGTGTGCTGAATCTTTTTCCGCATAAGTTTAACTATCTGGTGACTATAACAGAAAATAACGCCTTAAAGCAATACAGACTAGCCACCAGGTTGATACGCACGCTGAAAGTTCTTGTGAACATGGTGTTTGGATGGGTTATCACGATTGTGATCAGATCTGCAAATGGTACATTGGTTTATCCCTACGAGGGTATATTGGTGATCTTATTACTTTTTATTCCGGTGATTGTCTATCTGATTGCTGCTTCAAGTGTTGAGAGTATGCGCATACAAAAAGATCGGTGATACCTGAAAAAATCAGTTAGATCCGTCGGGTAATTTTTT
>JBKDJT010000228.1:0-4152 GCA_046345435.1 Bacteroidota bacterium | reverse complement strand
GTTAAGGAATCAGCAAAGGTAAGGAAGTCCTAAAAGGCAGCGGAAAATCCTACGCCAAGCAGAGATTTTAATTGTGTACCCAATACTCCCTGGTTGTTCACCGCTTTGATATCATGGTCATAAATCAGATCAAAATTATATGTGACACTGATGTACTTATTGACCTTCATATTGATGACATTGGTCCAGACGATATCTATGTTTTCCGGATTATTTCTGTAATTGCTGAAGAGATCCATCCTGCTGCTCAGCTTAATATTCTTAGCTATTTCTTTTTTCAGGTTTATCGTGGCGAAAGCACCAATTTCACTGACAGACATTTTATTAGAATCAATTCTAAACAGTGGACGCAACCCAGCATTTGCATTGTTAACAATCACCCATCTTGATGTAACAGGTGAAAGAAATACATCAAATTCTGCATTGGGCTTATAGGCAACACCCGGAGAAATCAACAGGTAAGCTGGAGCAAAAAAAGAGGAGTTTTTTGTTTTAGACGGCACAGTGCCATAGTCGAATCCATCTGTGAACTGGGTACGCAAATTAGCCAGTGCGGTAAGATAAATATGTCCTTTCCCAAGCTGATAACCATACCTTGATAAAACATCAATACGATCATCATTTTTACGTGTTCCGATGCTGGTCGCACTTACTATACCATATTGGGTATTCAGGGTATTGTCCCAAGATGATTTATCTTTTTTGTAATACATAAAAGCGTTCACAATGGCATTGACAGAAAACGAAGATTTCTCAGCACCAGCAGCCCAGTTACGGCTTGCTCCCTGACTTAAATTTAGATTAAAAACGCCTCCTTTTGTCCAGCCTTCAGGCTGTTCTTTCTCCTTTTTAATTGTTCTTTCAGATTCTTTTTTAAGCTGAACGACTTGATTATCCTGGGCATTTATAGTAATTGAAAAAAGAACGACAGTGAGAAATAGCAGATATCCCTTAATCATTTGATAGATGGTTTAAAGTTTAAACAGGTAAAAAGACGAACTGGTTTAATTATCTTTTTGATTTTTCAAAGCATCCCGAATCTCTCTCAACAGTAAAATATCTTCGGGTGTAGCAGCGGGTGTCGCTGCATCTTTTTTGATCATCCGGGTCATTGCTTTTACCAAACCGAACATCACAAAGGCTATAAAGATAAATTTGATTGTAGCTGCTAGAAAGGTGCCGTATTTCACACCATTCCAAACCAATTTATCAAGGTCGGTAGCGTGTACAGCCTCCAAAGCCGGAGCGAGCAATAATGGTGTAATAACATCCTCAACCAGAGAAGAGACAATTGAACCAAATGCTCCTCCAATAATCACGGCGACGGCCAGATCAACAATGTTGCCTTTCATGGCGAATTCCTTAAACTCTTTCAGAAATTTCATAAAATTAGTTTTGGTGAAAACGAAGGCCCAAGATACATTTTATCGCTTCAATTTTCAAGACTTACGTAATCGCATGCTTAAATGAATAAAGTTTATGCCGTCAACCATAGTCAGCTTACATTTGCCGATACTCATTACCCGAGTATTCGGAAAAATAAAACAAACTACAGTTATAATCAAAGAATTCTCACCCTGTTATGATGTGATTGAGACAATTATTATCAATCATATTTTTCCTTAAAAACAATAAATTCTTATAAAATTCAGACATGAAGTGGATCCTTTACATCATACTTTGCTTAATCTGGGGTAGTTCTTTTATTTTAATGAAAGAAGGACTTATTTCCCTTACCCCGTTTGAAGTTGCGGCAATACGCATGCTCTCGGCAGGACTGGTTTTAATTCCTTTTGCATATCGCTCTTTCCGTGAGATAACAAAAAAACAAAGGCATTACAGTATCCTAACAGGAATACTTGGGAGCTATTTGCCCGCAATTTTTTTCTGTATTGCTCAAACAAAAATTGACAGCGCACTTGCAGGCATGCTGAACGCACTCACTCCCTTATTTGTGTTACTGATCGGTGCTGCTTTTTTTAAATTGCCGCTCATAAAAGGTAAGCTGATTGGCATATTAATCGGATTTGCCGGGATGATTATTTTGTTTCTGAAGCAAACAGGATCCTTTCAATTTGAGGAAATGCCGTTCTTATTAATCGTAGTCCTTGCTACAATTTGCTATGGGGTAAATGTAAACATCGCAAACAGACATTTACAAGGCGTTAGGCCACTCGCAATTGCTTCTGTTGCTTTTACTTTTTTGATTCCACTTTCTCTTTTACTATTATATACAGAAGGATTTTTCAGCCACGTACTCACCGACAATAAGTTTCTTCTATCAATTGCATCTGCTTCCTTTTTGGGCATCACAGGTACTGCGCTTGCAACAGTTCTTTTTTATATGTTGATGAAAAGAGCAGGACCATTGTTTTCTTCAATGGTAACCTATGGGATTCCTTTTGTAGCAGTAGGCTGGGGTTTTATATATGGAGAAGAAATTACTGTATTGCAAATTATCGGCCTCTTTATTATTCTTACGGGGGTATATGTTGTAAACAGCGTTAAAGCAGGTGCTGAGAATTAATCTCAGTGCGGTATTAAACACTCATGATTTCTTTTTCTTTAGCTTCTAAGTGATTCTCCACAATACCGGAATATTTATCGGTCATTGCTTGGATATCTTTTTCTGTATCCTTTGCAACATCTTCACTTAAACCATCTTTCTGAAGTTTCTTTATTTGCTCAATTGCCTCACGACGCCCATTACGAATACCAACTTTGGAATGCTCTCCTTCGGCACTCACTCTTTTCACCAACTCCTTTCTTCTTTCTTCAGTCAACGGAGGAAGAAAAAGGCGAATGATATTTCCGTCATTTTGCGGTGTGACGCCAATATTTGCATTGATAATTGCTCTTTCTATTGGCTGAAGCATGTTTTTTTCCCAGGGCTGAATTGTTAGCGTTCTTGCATCGGCAACACTTATATTACCAACCTGGCCAATCGGAGTTGGAGCACCGTAATAATCAACAATAATCCCATCAAGCATATTCGGATTTGCTCGTCCTGCTCTGATTTTCACCAATTCTGCTTCAAGATGCCTGATACTTTTTTGCATTGCGTTTTCCGCGTCTTCTATTACAATTTCAAGTTGCTGATTCAAGTCGGACATAAATAAGTTTTTTGAAATGCAAACCTAATAAAATTTAAAATGCCTTGTAATGAAATCCCTTTAAAGAATATTTCTATTTAGCAACATCTTTCACCTCAGAAGGAGATGTCGGGGACTGAATATTGATCACCTTTAAATCCTCCTTTGATGAACTTGCATCATTTTGATGAGAGGAAACCATTTTTCTTCTGTTACTTCCTGAGTAAAACAAAAGGCCAATTACAAGAAACCCCATCGCGATGAGTCCGACCAGTAGTGTGGTATTTCCAAGAAAGCGACCGGTGAAAGTTAACAATACAACCACCATGTTAAACAAGACAGCGATTGCAGTTACAACGGGGTGACTGCATCCTTTATCAAGGAGAAGATGATGAATATGATTTCGGTCGGGACTAAATGGAGACCTTCTCTTAAGTATTCTAAAAGAGAAAATCCTAAGTGTATCAAATAAAGGGACAAACAAGATTGCAAATCCTATTGCAGGTGCCGCAGGTAAATAGAAAACGGCATCAGGCTGGCTTGCAATTTCAATGAATTTAATAACAAGAATTGCATTTACCATACCCAAAAGCAAAGAGCCCGTATCTCCCATGAAAATTTTAGCAGGGGAAACATTATATATCAGAAAAGAAAGAATACTTCCCGCCAATGCGAAGGCAAGTATTGCATAAAAAAGTTCGCCTGAAAAAAGAAAAAAGCCACCAAACAGCAAGGTAGCCAGAATACCCAACGAACCTGCAAGCCCATCCACCCCATCAATTAAATTAAAAGAGTTGATGATAACGATAAATGTAAAAAAGGTAAACAGATGGCTCCATAAGGGCGTAAGTTCATAAATGCCCATAAAACCATGCATGCCTGTTATGAGTAAATCTCCTTTATAAATCAATATAGCAACTGCAATTAACTGTCCGATTAACTTTTTAAAAGCAGTAAGTTCAACGATATCATCTTTTAAGCCGAGAAAAAATACAATCAGAAACGCCGTTACCAGGTATTGCATTTCAGGATGCAAACCTGCAGGTGATATGAGTAAGAC
>JBKDJT010000227.1:0-3963 GCA_046345435.1 Bacteroidota bacterium | reverse complement strand
GTATAATAAAGAAATCATCCCGGTCAAAACCAATTAAAATAATCATTGATATTATAACTCATGAGGTTGTAGTTCCCTGTAACATTGCTCACGACTAACTGCAATCAATGGCCCACCTCTCCTACTATATTCGGGTCATGTTTATGTCGGAACATTATAGCAAAGGCTATTGCAATCACTAAAGCATAGGCAGAAAAAGCAAGCCAAATTGGCTGCCATTGTTTTTCATTGTTTATAGTGAAAAACCGATCAATAAGCCATCCACTCACCGTACTACCCATAAACGCACCCACTCCGTTTGTCATCATCATAAACAAACCCTGTGCGCTGGATCGAATGGAAGAGTCTGTTGTTGTTTCCACAAATAATGAGCCGGAAATATTGAAAAAATCGAAAGCCATTCCGTAAATAATGCAGGAAAGAACAATCATCCACAAACCATCAGCCGGATTACCATATGCAAAGAGGCCAAAGCGCAATACCCATGCAATCATCGAAAAAAGCATTACATTTTTTATGCCAAATTTTTTCAAGAAAAACGGAATAGTCAGAATAAAAACCGTTTCTGACACCTGAGAAATAGACATGATAATCGTAGAATATTTAACAACAAAGGATTCAGGTCCGTAAAGTTGATTATTTTTAAAATCATCAAGGAAAGTATCGCCATACATATTTGTCAGCTGCAGAGCGGCGCCCAGAAACATTGAAAATAAAAAAAACAGTGCCATTTTATATTTCGCAAAAAGCTTAAATGCATCCAGACCGAGCTGTTTCACAAGAGAATCATTTTTTGAAATGCTGTTTTGCGGCGGGCATTTAGGCATCGTAAAAGCATAGATGCCTAAAAAGAATGCTGCTACTGCAGCAATGATAAATTGATTGGCATTGGCCTTACTACCGGTTAAATTGGTTGTCCACATTGCTGCAATAAAACCTATCGTACCCCACACTCTGATTGGCGGAAAAACTTTCACCACATCATAATTATTATTTTTTAGTATGGTGTAAGAAATTGAATTCGACAAAGAAATAGTAGGCATATAACAGATCATTGCAGCAAAAATCACAACATACAATTCATCTGCATTTGTAATGGAAGGGATAAAAAGTAAAATACCGCCGTACAGTAAATGAAGTATACCATATAATCTTTCCGCATTGACCCATCGATCAGCGATGATTCCGGTAATTGCCGGCATGAAGATCGACGACAAAGCAAGGGTTGAGAAAATAGCGCCAAACTGGACTCCCGTACCTAGTTGATTTCCGAAAAAATATGTAGCAATGGTAATCAGCCATGCTCCCCAGACATAAAACTGGAGAAAACTCAACAATGTAAGACGGAATTTTACGGACATATTGGTTGATTTTTATTCATGTAATCAAGACGGAAGATAATTCATTTGACTTATATCCTATTCATTTAGCACTCAGGTTTTTCACCAAAAAAAGACTCCGCTAAAATTAAAGAAGGATTTGTAATTTCACAGGATCTTAAATCAGCCATTATAGCTTTACCCAAGCGCATAGTTTAAGCGTTAATCAAGCTTCTATAAAATAATTTAACCAAGCAATAAATGTAACGTATATTATATTTATTTCTACTGGTCAATCTTTTTCATTCTGCCTTCTCTCAGAAAAAGAAACCTGCTGTTTCATCACATTCACCTTTTCACCGTTGTGGTACACAATATGTAATGGATGAGTTGATCAAAAACTATCCCTATCTCAAAAAAGAAAGAGAAAACAACAGAAAAAGAATTTCTGAACAAATGCTTCAAGATGTTCAGACACTTGCAAGAACAAATCTGAATTATACAATTCCTGTGGTAGTGCATATTGTTTTACCCAACCCAAACGTCATCAGCAATACGCAAGTGCAATCACAGATAGATGTACTTAATGCCGATTATCAGGGGAAAAATGCAGACAGCACACGTATTCCTGCAGACTTTAAATCAAGATTCGGTAAATCGTCTCTGCAGTTCTGCCTTGCAAAAAAAGATGAAAAAGGTGAACCAACCAATGGTATTGTAAGAGTTCAGTCTTCTCTTCTATCTGATCCCGGCTTGCAAGATCCGATCAAATTTACGTGCTTGGGCGGAAGCAATGCGTGGGACCCAACCAAATACCTGAATATTTGGGTTTGTGATATTTCCGGTGATTTTCTAGGATATTCTTTTAGTCCATCGGATCCGTTAACTATTATCCCTCTTAATGAACGTGGTTTTGTAAATAACTTCAGGCATTTTGGGAAAGGAGGCTCTGCTGAAGCTCCTTTTAATCTAGGAAGAACAGCAACACATGAAATCGGACATTTCTTCGATCTGATTCACATTTGGGGACCAAATAATTGTGATGGTGGACAAAACTGTGGCGATAGTGATCAAGTGGGTGATACACCAAATCAGGAAGGATGCAATTTTGGTGCTCCTGCTGCCGGTCAGGTGATTACAGATGACTGTACGACTTCTGCACCGGGAATTATGTGGATGAATTTTATGGATTATGTAGATGACCTTGCAATGGTGATGTATACAACGGGGCAATATAATCGTATACAGGCAGCTATTCTTTCAACACCGTGGCTTCTTCAACTTGTTAATTCCGATGCCTGTAACCAACCTACCCTTCTTAACAGAGACATTCGTCTCGACGGGCTAAACGACCAACCCTCGAATGCTTGTCAGCCTGCTAATGCAGGTCCAATTTTTAACTGCAGTAATACATTCCGCCCTACTGTAAAAATTACCAATGTTGGCAGCCAGGGTATACAATCATTACGCATTGAAGCAAAATTTGGAAATGGAAGTCCTGTAATTACGAACTGGAGTGGTTCACTTGCTTCGCAAGGCCAAACAACAATTACACTCACACCCATGACAATTAGTCCGGGCCTCAACAGTAATCTTGTTATTTACAGTACAGAGCCTAATGGTCAGGCAGATGAAAGAACTAATAATGACACAATAAAACTCAGTGGTGTTGTTTATCCCGTAGGCACAGATCCTTTGGTACAGGGATTTGAAAATATTCAATTTCCGCCTGACAGGTGGCAATTAATTGATGAAGGAGGGAACTCTAAATGGGAACGTACAACTTCAGCATCGAAGTCGGGTATTGGCTCTGTATATATCAATAATTATGACAATGCAAGCAATAATGACAAAGACTGGTTTGTTTCACCGCTGATCCCCGTAGCAGGAAAAGACTCTGCTTTCCTTACATTCCAGATTGCAGCCGCTACTTACAGCGAGCCCGATCTGGCAGGAAATCCGACCGACACCCTGGAAATATTCATGACACAGGATTGCGGTCTCACATATAAGTCCATTTATAAAAAATGGGGAGTTAAACTTGTAACTACGGGCAATTTCCCGACAGAAGACTTTTTTATTCCTAACGCTGCACAATGGCGGAAAGATTCTGTATTCTTAGGTGATTTCAGCCAATCATCTTCTTCACCAATTCAACTAGCATTTAGAAATACAAGTAATTATGAAAATAATATTTACATAGACGACATCAACATTTACACCAAAGGAGTAAATCCTCTTTTGAAAGAAAAAGGAATTCTTGTTACACCTAACCCGTTCAGATCTGAAATATTTGTTCAGTTTTATCCTGCACCCGTTAACCTGGAATACATGCAGGTATTCAGCGCTTCCGGGCAACTGGTGTGGGAAAAAAGAATTTCAATTGGATTGTCAGGGAATCAAACAGGACCAAGTTCTGTTTCAGCAAATTTATCTTCCTTGCAAACCGGGGTATACGTACTTCAACTTGTTTATCGGAACGGCAATAAAAAAACATTCAGGTTAATCAAAAGTCAATAATCGATAAGATAAACCTCAGTAATAAGGATGTAACTTTGCCATTCAAAATTACTTGTATGAGTGAGGCCGTTTTAGAATTGCAGAAGAATACCATTAAAGATCCACTTTTACAAAAAGCAGGTGA
>JBKDJT010000226.1:0-4865 GCA_046345435.1 Bacteroidota bacterium | reverse complement strand
CGATGAAACTGAAAATGCCACTGTGAGTGCATAGCTTACATATCCTGTGCCGTACCAGAAGCCGGGTTCCATATTAAACTTCTGATTACACACCTCACAGGTTTCATACATGTTGAATGTTTGTTTGAAATGATACGCATTGGGATCTTTAAACAACGGACCTCTTCTGCATCGGGGGCATTTCATACCTGCAATGCTCATCAGGTAATTGGGGGTTGTTTTTATGTCTGACATCTTTCTAATGATTCAGATGTAAAATTGATTAATGAATTTATTTTTTTAGGTGACAGGTGTCACAGTAATCAGCTTTCCGCAATTTTTTTTCTTCTTTCACCTATCTGTTGCCTCCACATCGCGTAATACAACCCTTTTTCATCCAGTAATTGCTGATGTGATCCTGTTTCAACAACTTCTCCGGCTTCCAGTACATAGATGCGGTCGGCATGCATGATGGTGCTTAGGCGATGTGCGATAAGAATTGTGATTTGTTCTTTTCTAGCAGACACATCTCTGATAGTATCTGTAATTTCTTCTTCGGTTAGGGAATCCAGTGCAGATGTTGCTTCATCAAATAACAAAAGTGTAGGTTTTCTCAGCAAGGCACGTGCGATAGAAATTCTTTGTTTCTCTCCTCCGCTTAGTTTTAATCCTCCTTCACCTATCATTGAGTCGAGTCCGTTTTCTGCTCTTGCGAGTAAGCGCTGACAACTTGCTTTGTTCAATACAGCTGTCAATTCAGATTCGCTTGCATCCGGTTTTACGAAGAGAAGATTTTCCCGAATGGTTCCTGAAAACAATTGTGTTTCCTGTGTGACAAAACCGATCTGGTTACGCAGGTCTTCAAAATAGATTGATTGCTCATCAATTGCATTGTAAAAAATATTTCCAGATTGTGGTCGGTAGAGTCCCACAAGTAACTTCATCAGTGTAGTTTTTCCGGAGCCCGATGGACCCACAAAGGCTATCGTTTCTCCTTTATTTACTTCAAATGAAATTGAGCTGATAGCAGGTTGTGTAGCAGACTGATGTTTGAAAGATACTTGTTTGAAAGCAAGTGATTCTACCTGGCCAAGGTGAACCGGAGAAACAGGATCCGGTTCGGGTTTTTTCTGCATCAGTGTATTGAAGTTGTTGAGAGATGCTTCTGCTTCTCTGTAAGACAAAAGTATATTTCCAATTTCCTGCAAAGGACCAAATACAAAGAAGGAGAAGATCTGCATCGTTACAAGCTGACCTGCATCCATTTCATCTTTAAATATCAGCCACATCAGAATAAAAAGAATCACTTGTCGAAGTGTATTTACCAGTGTTCCCTGTAAAAAACTAATGCTTCGTATTCGTTTTACTTTCGTTAATTCAAGTCCGAGAATTTTATATGTGTTTTTGTTCAGGCGATTCACTTCCTGCTCCGTCAGCCCCAAACTTTTCACGAGTTCAATGTTTCTTAGCGATTCTGTAGTAGATCCGGCTAATGCAGTTGTTTGTCCAACAATAATTTTTTGTATCTGCTTAACCTTCTTGCTCAGTAAATTAGTCATAAATGCAAGAATAAGAATACCAGTTAAATAAGCAACAGGAACATACCAGCTGATATAAACAGCGGCATAAACAAAAACGAAGAGGATACCTATGATGATTCCGAAAAGAACATTGATGAAATAATTCATGAATTTTTCAACATCGGTTCTCACTTTTGTCAATATGCTTAGAGTTTCACCGCTGCGCTGGTCTTCAAATTCCTGATAGGGAAGTTTCATTGCGTGTTGTAAACCATCGGTGAACACTTTTGCACCAAATTTTTGAATGATCACATTCAGTAGGTAATCCTGAAAATTTTTTGCAATTCTGCTAATCATTGCAACAGTGATCGAGAAGATCAGTATCCAGGCAACGCCCAGCTGCAGGTAATCTTTGCCATTACGTTTGATCGTATCGTTAAACCAGAAAAAGTCATTTCCGCTCATTGGGGTTTCACCTGCACGGCTCATCTGAAATTCGAGAGCAAGGTTTACCAGTTTACCAAAGAGAATAGGGTCAATTAAAGAAAAACCCATGTTGATACCTGCAAGGGTAAGCGTTGCGATCACAAGGGTACGATAAGGACGAAAATATTTGAGAAGGATCTTCATTTAAATATGTTATCCTGTAAAGTTCATAAAGTTTTCATGAATTATTAGTTTTATTTAGAAAAAACGAATACGTAGGATTTAGAATATCAATACATCATCTTCATAATAAGTCAATTTATATTTTTTAAGTATTATTACGGTAGTTTAATTTCAAAAAAAAACTGATATTTGGAATAGCCAATTCTAACTTTAAAATTTAAAATATTTATGACCAATCGTGTCGTCTTCTTGTCTTTATTAGTTGTCCTATTATTTCAATTATTAACCGGTTGTAAAAATCAAAATAAAAACAACAGTACTGCAGAAAAAGAACTTGAACTTCAAAAAAAGGAGTTAGAGCTTAAGGAGAAAGAACTTGAGTTACGGGAAAAAGAAATATCGCAGAAGCATGATAATTCAACCCCTCAGTCTGAAGATATGATTGAAGGAGAAGACGCCATGATTGACTACTATATTATCAATGTGGCTGCAGTAAAAACAGAACAACAGGCAAATTCAAAGGTCAAAGAGTTGGAAAAAAATGGCTACGAAGCCGGATATTTATGGATACCTGATTATGCTTCTTTGAGTGGCGCAAAATTATATTCAGTTTATGTCGGCCCTTTTGACACTCAATATGAATGCGAAGTGGCGACAGAAGCATACCGTAAAATCCATCCAGAAGCTTACGGATTACTTGTATCACAAGAGCATAAACGAGTACAGATTAATGGGGTAGGAAAAGTAACCATTACTAAGAATTAATTTTTTCTTCTACCATTACTGAAGAATTTTAGATAGAATTTCTTTTAAATTCTAAAGTGACTTTCTTTGTTTATAGATTTTCGGATTTCCATTTATGTTATTCCCCAGCCCTGTCTGTCAAGACTCCTGAAGTGTATCGCTTCTGCTAAGTGGTGATTCTCGATGTTTTCACTGCTGTCTAAATCGGCAATTGTTCGGCTTACTTTTAAAATCCTGTCGTATGCTCTTGCGGATAAGTTTAACCGGTCCATAGCGGCTTTTAATAATTGTCTTCCCTCTGAGTTTATTACACAAACTTCTTTCAGCATTTTACTAGTCATCTGTGCGTTTGCATAAATGCCGTCGAGTTTCTTATATCTTACTGTCTGTAAAGCTCTTGCTTTCATGACTCTTTCTCTGATTACATCACTTGCTTCAGTTTTTTCTGCTTGCGCCAGTTCATTAAACGGAACAGGAGTTACTTCTACATGCAAGTCGATACGATCAAGCAATGGTCCTGATATTTTATTCAGGTATTTCTGAACTATGCCCGGGGCGCAGGTGCATTCCTTTTCAGGATGGTTAAAAAAACCGCAGGGACAAGGGTTCATCGAGGCAATCATCATGAAAGAATCGGGAAATTCAAGTGCAATTTTTGCTCTTGATATGGTAACCATTCTTTCTTCCATGGGTTGCCTCATCACTTCAAGTACTGTTCTTTTAAATTCAGGAAGTTCATCAAGAAATAAAACGCCATTGTGCGCCAGGGAAATCTCTCCCGGCTGCGGATTGGTGCCACCGCCAACAAGTGCAGCATCGCTGATACTGTGATGCGGTGAACGAAAAGGCCTTTGCGCTATCATTGTGCTGTTTACTGATAGTTTACCTGCAACACTGTGTATCTTGGTTGTTTCCAGTGCTTCCAACAGACTTAATGGAGGTAGTATTGTTGGTAATCTTTTTGCAAGCATGGTTTTACCTGCGCCCGGTGGACCAATCAAAATTGCATTGTGACTGCCTGCTGCTGCTATTTCAAGTGCTCGTTTAATATTTGCCTGTCCCTTCACATCGGTAAAATCAATTTCATAAGAACGCTGACTTTTAAGAAATTCTTCTTTCACATTTATTTTGACTGCTTCTATACAAGAAGGATCTTTTAAAAATTGAACTACTTGTTTTACATGTGTAACTCCGAAAATATTTAGCTGCTCCACCATGCCTGCTTCTTTGCAGTTTTGCTCAGGAATGATTAACCCTTTCAAGCCATCTTTCTCCGTTTGTATTGCGATGGGAAGAGCGCCTTTTATCGGAAGTATGCTTCCGTCGAGTCCAAGTTCTCCCATGAAAACATAGTTCTGCAGCTTTTCAGGTTCATCTATCTGACCGGTTGCACCAAGTATGGCAATGGCAATGGCCAGATCAAATGCAGTTCCTGTTTTTCGGATATCAGCAGGTGCTAAATTGACAATGACTTTGGTTCTTGGAAAATAATAACCGGATGTCTTCAGTGCGCTTTCAACTCTTCTTTCACATTCTTTGACTGCATTATCCGGTAAGCCGACAAGATAAAAATGCCTCCCATTAGAAACATTGACTTCTACAGTAATTGTGCGTGCATTAACACCGTATACGGCACTGCCGAAAGTTTTTACCAGCATGGTGTTTGATACTTAGGTTATATACTTCGAAGTTAGCATTGTGCTGTATCCAAACACGAAATATAAGCAAGGGTTTTTCCTGTAATAATTAGGGGTGACTTGTGGTTTAATTCTCCTTGATACTTCTATTTCTTGCCCTCAAGGGTGAAGCCGAATGTTGTTCCTACATCAGGAGTGCTTCTTACGTGTATTCGCTGACCGTGGGCTTCTATGATATGCTTGCATATTGCCAGTCCGAGTCCGCTTCCTCCTTCTTTTCTGCTTCTGGCAAGATCTGTTCTGTAGAAACGTTCAAATATTCGGGAAAGATGTTCTTCGTGAATACCATGCCCGTCGTCGCTGATTTCAATCAATA
>JBKDJT010000225.1:0-3110 GCA_046345435.1 Bacteroidota bacterium | reverse complement strand
TCTTTCCACTGCACTCATTGTATTCATCGTAACCATTGTTTCTATCATACTTGGAGAGCTAATACCTAAACGACTCGGGCTGATGAACCCCGAAAAAATTGCCGTAGCTGTGGCTGTACCAATGCTTTATTTTTCCAAACTGGTACATCCCCTTGTATGGGTTCTCAACAGCAGCACCAATCTTTTTTTTCGTATTTTCTCCCTTAAAAATGTACCCGACAACCAGGTTACAGAAGAAGAAATTAAGGCCATCATCAGTGAAGGAACTGAACAAGGAACCATTGATGAAGCAGAACAGGAAATCATTGAAAGGGTTTTTCACCTGGGCGACAGAAACATCACCTCGCTGATGACTCATCGCAACGATATCATCTGGTTTAATCTGGAAGACAATGAAGCCATGATTAAAAGTAAAATTGTGGAGAACCCCCACTCCTTTTACCCTATCTGCGACGGAAACCTTGATGAGTTGAAAGGAGTTGTTTCCATTAAAGATTTGTACGTTGGTAACGACTTTACCTTATTCCGAGATCTGATGAAACCTGCATTGTTTGTTCCGGAAAATAATACCGCATATCAGGTTTTGGAAAAATTCAAAGAGCAAAAGAAACACTGCTGTTTTATTGTGGATGAATATGGCAGTGTACAGGGCATGATTACGCTCAACGATATACTCGAAGCAATTGTTGGTGATGTAAATGAGACCGGAACTGACGAATACAACATTCACAAAAGAGATGATGGAAGTTATCTCATTGACGCACAAATTCCATTTTACGATTTCCTTGATTATTTCGAAAAAACCGAATGGATTCATGAAGGCGAACAGGAATTTGATACACTTGGAGGACTTATACTACATAATCTGGAGAGGATTCCTCATGTAACCGATAAACTCACCTGGAAAGGTTTTGAATTTGAAATAATGGATATGGATGGGCACAGGATCGATAAAATTCTGGCAAGACCAAAAGAACATCATTCCTCTTCTATATAAATGCTTTCAGCGACATAAGTAAGTGAGCTGCATCTTTTTCTGTTGAATAAGGCAACAAGGTTTGAAATAAATCCAAAAATAACTCCGCTCAGAAGATTGCCTCTTTTATATTTTTCACTGAGAAGACTAACATAAAAACTATCGAACCACATTGGACGAACTGAAATTATTTTCAGACCATGCTTTTCAAGTAATATTTTCATTGCCTGCGGAGTAAAATGATAAAGATGCCTTGGTACATCATAAGCAGCCCAGTGAGTTCCGTAATGTTTTGCATCGTAACAAGTATAGTTGGGGACAGCAATAAAAACTTTTCCTTTCGGAGAAAGCAGCTTGCTTAATTTTTGAACAGTCTCCTGAAGTTTGTGGACATGCTCGAGTACATGCCACAAAGTGATTGCATCGTATCCTCCATCCGGTATCTGATAAAAATCCTTCGCAGGATAAACAGAAGCTTTGTATAATTTATTAGCTCTTTTACGTGCCTGTTCGTCCGGCTCAAAACCAATAGTATTCCATCCTGCCTTTTCCATCGCATGTACAAAAGCACCGGTGCCTGCTCCAAGATCCAGGTGCATACCTATTTTCTTTTTCGCAAAACGTACGACCAGGTTTACTTTACCTATCATTGTCCATTTTCTGACAATTCTGTATAATGATCCTGTAATACCCTTTTGTTGATCTGTATGTGAAATGTAATCAGGAGATTGATAATAAACACCTATTTCTTCTTCAGCAGGTGCAGGAAATGTAAAACGCAGTGTACAGGAAGTACATTCATAAATTGAAAAATCCTTTCTGCTGACAGAATGATCTTTTACTGTTAAACATTTTTTTGTCTGATCAGAATAGCAGACCGGGCAAATCATAATTTCACTCAAAACAAAAAGATTTCAGATGAAGACAAATGTACTAAGGAATCCATTTAAAACGGGAAGGAGATTCCTTTACTGAAATTTGACTTTGATTGCCTTTTCGTTTCCATGCTTGCGGGTATGTAGAAACGATGACCCATATTGCAGTAAAACCAAGAACTAATAACATTAAAACCACAACGGGCCAGTATTTCCTGACTTTTGGTGTCTTAGGCTTAAGCGCCTCTTCCATTTCGCCGCTACTCTTCTCCGATTCACCAACCAGCACGGTATGGGTATGACCAGTACGTATCACCTTTTCCGCTGTAATTCCATACTGTAGTATATCAGATACATCATCAATCGTTTCAAAAAGAAGCTCCCCTTCTTTTGAGGAAGAATAAATACGCCCAACTCCATGCCAAATGAGCGTAGATCTATTTTTAATTTTTTGCCGAAAATCAGTAGCCCAATCCTTAAGAAGCTCCGAAGCCTTCTCATAATCTGTTTCAAACTCAGCAGAAAGCCATTCAGTTAGATGCTTGTCGGCAACAGGTAGCGGTGAAAAAGAAATCTTTTTTACAGGCTCAAAAATTTTACGCTCAGGAAATGAGAGCGTTGCTGATTCTGCACGAACCGATAAATGCCCCATCCCCGGCAAAGGAAGATTGCCATAAAGATGTAAATATTGGGTTAAAGCGTAATCTATTTGCATTTGCTACAGCTTTGCGTCAAAGGTAAGCTTAATTCCTCCATGTATCTGAAAGCCAAAAACAGGATACTGATACCATCTTTGATATGCTGCATTCAGCAAATTCGAAAACTGAACCCATGTAAAAATTCTTTTATTCACTCTGAATTCTGCTCCTGTATTTAGATCAAGTACAGACGGAAGACGACCTTTATCACCTGCAACATTTCTTTTATATACACTTCCCCTCCAGCCAATACAATCTGCATTTAGCACCAATCTGCTAAGCGGCTTCCATGTTATTCCCGCGTTTAACTGAACAGGTATCAGATGCCAAGGAGCAGATTCGGTTTGTTGTCCAAAAAAATTATTTATCCGCGCTGATCCTTGAATCTGTAAACGGTCATCAATTCGGTATTGCAATTCAGCCTTCGACTGCAGTGAATTAATAAGAGCTTCTTTTCTGATTTCAAAAACCGATGGCATCTTGCTGTTCTCAAATAAAGGCTGATCTCGAAGTTGTTGGAGGCCAAACTGAAACTTAAATGACAAAGAATTATTCAGTAAT
>JBKDJT010000224.1:0-4473 GCA_046345435.1 Bacteroidota bacterium | reverse complement strand
GGCTAATTCTGTCATTTTCTTAAGCCCTTCTTCAGGCAGTGCTCCTTTTTTGAAATCAGCAAGAAGTTCCGGCATTTTTGACTGCATTTCCTGCAGAAAATGTTCTTCAAATTCCTTCACTCTTTTTACCGGTATTTCATTGAGAATACCATTCGTGCCGAGATAAATAATAGCAACCTGCTTCTCAACTGAATATGGTGTGTATTGCGGTTGCTTCAGAATTTCTACGTTTCGGCTGCCTTTGTCAATTACAGATTTGGTAGCAGCATCCATATCACCGCCAAACTTAGAAAAGGCTTCCAGCTCACGGTAGAGCGCCTGATCCAGCTTCAGTGTGCCTGCTACTTTCTTCATCGATTTGATCTGCGCATTACCACCTACACGGCTTACTGAAATACCTACGTTAATAGCAGGACGTATACCTGCATTAAACAAGTTACTCTCCAGGAAGATCTGTCCATCAGTAATTGAGATTACATTGGTAGGGATATACGCAGATACGTCACCTGCCTGAGTTTCAATAATAGGCAGTGCAGTTAGAGATCCTCCACCTTTCACCAGATGACGAATACTATCAGGCACATCATTCATATTTTTAGCCACATTGTCGTCATTGATTACCTTGGCAGCGCGCTCAAGCAAACGGCTATGCAGATAGAATACATCTCCGGGATAAGCTTCACGTCCGGGAGGGCGACGAAGCAACAGAGAAACTTCACGGTAAGCAACCGCTTGTTTTGAAAGATCATCATAAACGATCAGTGCGGGACGACCGGTATCACGGAAAAATTCTCCGATGGCGGCTCCTGCATAAGGTGCGAAGAACTGCTGAGGAGCAGGATCACTCGCAGAAGCTGCAACTATGGTTGTATACTTCATCGCACCATTGTCCTCAAGTGTCTTCATCACACCGGCAATGGTAGATGCTTTTTGTCCGATTGCTACATAAATACAGTAAACCGGCTGACCGGCTTCAAAAAATTCTTTCTGATTGATGATGGTATCAATCGCAATTGCTGTTTTTCCGGTTTGACGGTCACCGATAATCAACTCACGTTGACCTCTTCCAACAGGAATCATTGCATCGATAGATTTGATTCCTGTTTGTAATGGTTCTTTTACCGGCTCACGGAAAATAACCCCCGGAGCCTTACGCTCTAATGGCATTTCATATAATTCACCTGAAATAGGACCTTTGCCATCGATCGGCTCACCGAGCACATTGATGACACGACCAACAAGTCCTTCACCAACTTTAATTGATGCAATTTTATTTGTTCTGCGAACAACAGACCCTTCTTTAATTTTCTTACCCTCGCCCATCAATACAACCCCAACATTGTCTTCTTCGAGGTTAAGGGCAATTGCTCTGGTGCCATTTTCAAATTCTACGAGCTCACCATAGCTCACGTTGTTTAACCCATATACACGAGCAATTCCATCGCCCGCCTGCAATACAGTTCCTACTTCTTCGAGGTTTGCTCCTGCATTGAAATTTGTTAGCTGCTGACGAAGGATGGCTGAAATTTCATCCGGCTTTATATCTACTGCCATATTTTTAAAATTTTACCTGCAGAATCATCATATTCTCCAGGTGGTTTGAAAATTTATTACTTAAGATTATTTATAAAAGTGTTTTTTTGAAATTGCTGCTTTACAGCACGAAGATCATGGGCAATACTCGCATCAATTAGTTTCCCGTTAAACTCCAGCTGAAAACCTCCGATTAAAGCCTCATTTGTTTTAGTTTCCAGTTCTACCTGCAAAAAAGATGTTTCATTTTTAACTTTCTCTGTAATGCTGTTCTTCATCGAGTCAGTCATTTCAGTCGCAGTAGTGAGCTTCACCTTGTGAATTCCTTTTATCAAGTAACACTGATCAATGAAAGCTGCAGCAATCTCAGGCAATACCGCTTCTCTTCCTTTTTTGATCAGAAGCTGTATAAACACAAATGACAAAGAAGAAATCTTAGTTTCAACAAGCGCTCCAATAACCTTTATTTTTTTATCCGCCTGTATAACCGGACTTCTTAATACCGCAACGAACTCAGCGCTTTGTTTACAAATATTTTGCAGATAACTCATATCAGCCTGCACCTCATCCAGATTTCCCTGTTCACGCGCAAGCGTTAGCAGAGATTTGGCATATCGAGAAGCAAGACGCGGGTTCAACATAAATAATCGTTTACTTAAGTTAGTACTTAATTGAATTTAACTTCTTCGGTCAGCTTACTGATGTAGGACTCCTGCTCTGCTCTGTTTGTAAGCTCTCTGCGAAGAATTTTTTCACTTACTTCTACAACAAGATTACCTACCTGATTTTTCAGATCGGTAATAGCTGCCATTTTTTGCTGATGAATTGAGGCATTTGCATCCTGAATAATTTTGTTGGCCTCTGTTTTTGCAAGTTCTTTAGCTTCACTCACAATGCGATCACGTGTTTCACGTGCATCCTTCAAAAGCTGAGCTCTTTCTTCCATGGCTTTTGCCATCAATTGCTCATTTTCATTTTTCAGCAATGCCATTTCAGATTTTACTTTCTCTGCACTGGCAAGAGAATCGGCGATGCCCTGCTCTCTTTCACGCAAAGAACTTAAAATGGTATTCCATGCAAACTTTTTTAGGAGCAGAAACACTACCAGAAATGCAACGAGATTCCAGAAAAAAAGACCAAGCTTGGGTAATAACAATTCCATATCTCTAATTTAAAATTCGAAAGAAATTACTGCATCCGCCGCCCTTTGCTTAAGATGCAGTAATGCGTTCACGCATTTCTCACTTGAAAACAGCGAGCAGACCTGCTACAGCTGCGAGAAGAGCTACCCCTTCTACGAAAGCTGCAGTAAGGATCATGTTAGCGCGAATGTCGTTGGAAGCTTCCGGCTGACGCGCGATCGCATCAACAGCACCTTTACCAATCTGACCGATACCTACACCGGCACCGATTGCAGCCAAACCAGCACCAATCGCACCACCGAGGTGAGAAAGGCTGTTTGAAGCATCCAGTAAAATCGTCATAAGACTCATACTACTTGATTTTAAAAAATGAACAATAAAAAACTCTTTTTAATGATGTGCCTCCTCATGATGTTCACCCTCAAAAGCCTGACCAATGAATACCGCAGTCAAATTTGTGAAGATGAAAGCCTGTATGAAAGCAACCAGTATTTCAATAATATAGATAAATACAACTAATGCAATGAATAACGGAGAAGCACCATAACCAAGCGCCTTGCTCATCTCTCCGAAAATGAAGATCAAACAAATAAAGCTTAGCATGATGACGTGCCCGGCAGTCATGTTTGCAAAAAGACGAATGATTAATGCGAATGGTTTTGTGAAAACACCCAGCAACTCTACAGGTACAAGAATTGGTTTAACTGCATGCGGAACAGGAGGCCAGAAAATGTGTTTCCAGAAATGAATATTTGTACTAAAAAGAATTACGATGAAAGATATGAAACCCATCATGGCAGTGAATGCAATGTTACCCGTAACATTCGCAGAGCCCGGCATCAGTCCGAATAAATTATTGATGAGAATGAAAAAGAATACAGTTAGAAGATAAGGGAGGTATTTGTATGATTTATCTCCAAGATTCGGCTTTGCGACCTCATCACGTACGAAAGTAATCACAGGTTCAATGGCATTCTGTAATCCTTTGGGTGCCTGCTTGGTTCCCTGCCCTTTACGATATTTTGCAGCGATGCCCGACATAATCCATACAAGCAGGATGATGGCAATGAAAAGCTGCACTACATTTCTGGTCAGCGAAAAATCATAAATAGTGATACTTGCATCTAAACTTCCATCTTCTTTTACAGGGAGAATTTTCTCATGCTCTATTTTATACCCTTTGTGCTGTGAATGACCATGATGGAAATTTGAAGAAAGAAAAATGTCCAAACCTCGTTGAGGAGAATATAAAATGTCCGGAAGAGGGTTGGTTGCATGTAAGTCCCCAATAGTGAAAAATTGAAACTCGTGACCGTCAGAAATATGCTCGATGATCACGTCGGCGGGATTCAAATTCCCTTTACCGGCTTCACCGCCGCCAGCCTGTGCGTTTGGAGAAGTTATAAGAAAAAAAACGCTGAAAGCCGCTATAATTAAGGATCTGAATGATGGATTTAACATTCCTTTTCAAAAAATTTGCCGCAAAGATAAGGGCGGAGCAGACTGAAAACAAAAAGGTTATAAAATAGTGTTGAAAAGAAAAATAAAAATACCTGATTCAGCCTCCGGCAAACTGCATGGCATTTAACCGCGCATAAGCTCCATTCGCTGCAAGTAGCTGTTCATGTGATCCCGCCTCCACGATCTCTCCCTTTTCCATCACTAAAATCTGATCCGCTTTACGTATCGTTGAAAGGCGATGTGCAATGACGATAGAAGTCCGGCCGGTTATGAGTTTTTCAATCGCATTTTGAATGAGCTGCTCCGTTTCGGGGTCAACTGAAGCTGTTGCCTCATC
>JBKDJT010000223.1:0-3180 GCA_046345435.1 Bacteroidota bacterium | reverse complement strand
CGGGGTGATCTGATTGACCTGTATCATAAATTGCGTGAAAAGGGCTTCTTACAACTAAAAGAAAAGCTATCTTTTTCCGGAAACACACGATCTAAATCAAAATGGAACAATGAAATTTCTTCCTCTCATTTCTGGGACATACCTGCAGTATTAAAAAGATGGAATGAAAAAATAAGCGGGAACCCGGATTTAGATTATGAAACCTATTTCACAGAAAAATATCTGTATTCAAAAAAGAATCTCCACCTTCTTTCAATCGGATGCGGAAACGGTAACAGAGAAAGAAGATTCGCTTCATTTCCAAATTTTGATACTATTGAGGGTATCGATTATGCTGCACAACAAATAGCAGAAGCAAAGGAATCAGCTTTGATTGAAAAGATGGAGAACCTCATATATCATACCGGAGATTTTCTTGATTTTCCCCTTTTGAGAGAACAGTACGACGTCATCCTCTTCAATTCCAGTCTTCACCATTTTAAAAATATCGATGCCTTAATGAGAAGCCGTGTTATTCCTTTGCTAAAACAGGATGGCTTTCTGGTTATATTTGAATATGTAGGCCCTAACCGATTACAATGGAAAAAAGAACAATTGAAAGTTGCCAACGATGTTTTAAAAAATATTCCTCTGTCTTACAGAAAGAGATATAAAAGCAATTCCATAAAGAAAAAAATTTATCGACCCGGATTGCTGCGAATGTTGCTTAATGATCCTTCAGAAGCCCCCGCTTCATCCACAATTTTGAATACGCTCCACAATCATTTTAAAATTATAGAAGAAAAGAAAGTTGGCTGGGACATTACCCACCTGGTTTTTAAAGATATTGCTCATCATTTTTTGGACGATGACCCTAAGACAAAAGACCTGCTGCAATGTATCTTTCAAAAAGAGGATGAATATCTACAGTATTCAGGTAATAGTGACGCAGTTTTCGGCATCTATCAACTACCCTGATAGTGGCTATTTATTTCATATGTTCATTATTGTTTTCTTTTAATTGTCATATAGAATAGCCTTAATGATCATTTCTGTTAGTATCGAATTTTCGTTATGGCTATTTCATATGTTCTTTTTTATTGTTTTTTAATGGTCATATGTTATGCCCTTAATATTCATCACGGTTGGTATCGGCCCACTGTTATGGGCATTTCATAAAAGAGGAAGATCAAGTCTTCGTTTATTTGTAGTAATCAGAGATCAAATAAAATGAGAAATGACCAATTCTGCCTATCTTGTTTTTCAAATTCATCAGTAAAAAATACAATAAGTTGAATCTGCTGCTTCTTAAAAAAACTCAATATTTCGACAGGAAAACCACTGTATTCCTATTCATTTTGTATTTGATATTTATTTCGTTATTGGCCAAAAAATATGGCATGATTGATCAACTAGAAGCTATAAAATATACACATTCAGCAAAAAAAATAATTGGTGGCGACTATTCTGTTCTCAATAGCGATATGACGCCATTCTTGTCTTATATCTTTTTTCTTATTCCCTTTACTCTTGCAGGCAATGTAAAATATGCAATAGCTGCTCAGGTTCTATTGTCTTTTTCAGCCGCCATTTGTTTAAAAAAAATCTGTGAAAAATGGTTTACAGAACGAATAATTGGATTAATCGTCTTCTGCATCTTTCTTTTTAATTTTTTTATTCAATACTGGACTATTAGCCTCTTCGCTGAAAGTTTCTTTCTTTCGATCAGCACTTTTTTGATTTATGCAGTATTGACCCGTAAGCGAAGCACATTCAACATACTTCTTATATTGGGACTGGCTTTAATAGTTACTTTTTCAAGACCGCAGGGAATTCTTTTTGTTATACCTTCTCTTCTTTACTACTTCGATACGCATTTTAATTTGAAAATAAAATGGAGCCATCTCCTCCTTTTCATATTCACCTTGCTTGTTTTTGTATATAGTTTCAACCGTGAAGTAAGCTGTGAATATGTGTATCTCCCCGTCGCGGATTGTTCCATTATATGCGGCTTTCCCCAGAAAACATTTCTTGGATTCTATCCTGATAAATGCACCATTGCATCTGCCCATCAGTATCTTATTAATACTTACGGTCTTCAACAGGAATTTTATCTATTTATTCAAAAGACAGTATCCTTATTTACTTTCACCCGTTCTTACTATTCCATCAGCCATAATATTTTGGTTGGATTAAACTATCTTTTGCTGATTTGTTGCCTCTCTCCACTATTCAAAAGACCATCCGGGTTTTCAACAGAATTACTCTTTTTAAGCCGAATTATTCTGCTGAATATATGCTTAATCGGATTAACCTACGATGACTGGCATGGCCGCTATCTTTCAATCATGATGTCTGTTTTAATTCTGCTGTCGGCCTTTGGGCTTCAACAGTTGAAAATACACCTGCAAAAACAGGTAAACAATTAAACGATTTAACCATGATTGGGTTTATCATTCCTCCTCTATTTTCTTAAAATGACTCCATAAAAACGTTTTGCTTGAAGTTTCAAAATACTTATTTTTGCACTCCCCTAACGGGAGGTATTGCCCGATAGTATAATGGTAGTACGACAGATTTTGGTTCTGTTTGTCTTGGTTCGAATCCAGGTCGGGCAACAAAAAAGACAACCTAATTGGTTGTCTTTTTTTATTAGGTTTTAACTGAATTAATATTCCATTTTTTCTTCATAGCACTCATTGAGCAGTTCCCGTAATTGTACTCTTAAAAGAAACTCTTCTTCCAGAATTGAGGCAAATGTTTCGAAGTAAAGAATCACATCTTCTCTGTTGTTTCTCTGCAACCACCGAAATCCACCCGGGAGATGATTTAAGACAAAACGATCATTCAGATATTCGAGATGATGAATATCACTCGGCGTAAGACCAATTTGCTGAAGTTTTCCAACCAACATCGACACAGGAGCATCCGTTATGCCACAGTAATCTTCTGCCAGCTCTGTCCACTCGCCTACTCCTGTTTTGGTATAACTTAATATTTCTTCACGTGAAAGCCCGCCAATGACCTGTACAAGCTGCCCGCAATTGCAGGCGCCATGATTGCCCCAGGCATAAACGGCACCGTTGCTGAGTCGACCCGCAGCTTCTCTTAAGGCGGATATTAATTCTGTTGTTGGATTTGCCATAGGATAAAGTTAAAAAACAAGTATTATTAAGGAAACTTTGTTGAATTATATATAGC
>JBKDJT010000222.1:0-3982 GCA_046345435.1 Bacteroidota bacterium | reverse complement strand
TTCATATGTTCATTATTGTTTTCTTTTAATTGTCATATAGAATAGCCTTAATGATCATTCCTGTTAGTATCGAATTTTCGTTATGGCTATTTCATATGTAAATAGTTATAGTTTTAATCGTCATATGTTATGCCTTAATATTCATTTCGGGGGGTATCGGCCCGCCGTTATGGCATTTTATTTTATTTAAAAAAATTGAAAATACCGGTTAAGAATCAGTTTAAAAAAGCTTTCAATAAAAATATGTAAAAAATAAATCAAAAAAATATTTTCTAGCTAAGCATACCTGTTGCAAAGAATAAAATCAGAATGATTTGCAGAGAAAAATTTCTGTCGCCTCTTAATCTATTGACACAGCTATGACGAGAAAGACTTTTTTCACTACTGGGTATCTCGGAACTGCCCTTCGTAATATAAATATTTACACTACTTCAAAACCACCACCAACCTCCCTTCTCTAGTCAGATTAATCAATCTTTTATTAATATCGGGCGGCGTCACAAAACATCCCCACGACCACATCACCGGCAAGTTTTCTACACTATGAAAAACAATCGCGCGTTTATATGCCTGGTCATTAATGCCTTTGTCGAGGCCGTTAACCCGCATGGCATAACCATATTGACCATTATAAGAAGTACCGGTCAAAAAAGCGCCATAGCAACTTTTTTTGCTTTCATTTATATTCGAAAAATCACCGGCATAAAATAATCCTGAATTGTAAGCATGTGCAACCCTGCTTCTTATTACTTCTTTCCGGTTTTTTACATCATACAAATACAGCCTCTTTGTGAACAAATGTTTGCGATAGTCGATCACAATCACATAATCCTTCTTTGGTGGATTGTACTTCTCCAGCATTTCATCAACAGTCTGGTCGTAGTTTCCTCCGGCATCAAACAAAAAAAGCCCAATGAAAAAAAGCAAAACCACAATCAACACTAAAATTAAAATCCTTTTTATCATATAAATGAGTATGAAAGTCAGCATTGTAAATAAAAAGCGCTAACTATGTTTCTTAACGGAGATGAACAACTGATAGTATAATTCTTCCCTAACTTTAAGTATATTTTATAAAAGTGATAATCTCCAAAGAAGATGTCTTCTCTTTCTGAATCTTCAGCAAAATCCTCTAATGAGGAAAACAACATGCCTGATTTTCACGAGGTTCGCAAAGCTTCGCTGATTTTCCGTGCCCTGAATCATAAACTCCGTCAGCAAATGCTACTGATTTTACTGGAGCATAAGCAACTAACCGTTACAGAACTCTTTAATCTATTGAAACTCGAGCAATCCGTTGCCTCCCAGCACCTGGCCATCCTGCGCCGCACCGGCTTCGTAAAAAATAAAAGAGAAGGGAAATTCGTTTGGTATATGATTGACCCTGCAAGAATAGAAGAAATAAAACAATGCGTTCGTATTCTGCTCGATTAAAAGCTTTCTATCATCTTTAGCTATACCGAGTTTAAGTGTTGTACTTTTGTGTCTTTATTTTTTATCTCATGTACATCCAGCAACTATACACCGGCTGCCTCAGCGAAGCCGCATACTATATTGAAAGCGAAGGCAAAGCCGCCATCATCGACCCGCTTCGGGATATTGATGTTTACCTGAAAATGGCCAAAGAAAGAGGTGCATCCTTTCAATATGTTTTTGAAACACATTTTCATGCCGACTTTGTTAGCGGACATATCGATCTCGCTAAAGCAACAGGTGCAACAATTATATACGGACCAAAGACTTCCACCACTTATTCTATTCACGTAGCAGAAGATCACGAAGTGTTTCAGCTTGGAAAACTCACAATAGAAACGCTTCATACTCCCGGCCACACTCCCGAGAGTACCTGCTACTTATTAAAAGATGAGAATGGGAAAAACCATGCTGTATTCACCGGTGACACACTTTTTGTCAACGAGGTTGGCCGACCCGATCTTGCACAGGCAGGCAGCATCACCAGAGAAGACCTTGCTGGCATGCTTTACGATTCATTGCATTCCAAACTCATGAAGCTGGAGGATGAGGTATTGGTATATCCGGCACACGGAGCGGGTAGTGCCTGCGGTAAAAATATGGGTCCTGAAACATTCAGTACAATAGGCGAACAGAAAAAAAACAACTACGCTTTACAACAGCCGGATAAAGAAAGTTTTGTGAAGGCCGTTACGAATGGGCTTGAAGAACCACCGCGATATTTCAGCGTGAATGCTTTATTGAATAAGCATGGTTATACTGAGTTAAATGAACTGATCAAAAAAGGTCTGAAATCTTTATCTGTTGATGAAGTTGCAAGTGAATTGAAGAATGAGAAACTGATTCTGCTAGATACAAGACCTGCAACTGTGTTTACAAACAAATTTATTCCCGGATCGATCAGCATTGGGCTAGAAGGTCGCTTTGCAGAATGGGCCGGCGCTTTGCTTCCGTTTGACCTGCCGATTATTCTGGTTACTGAAAACGGCAAAGAGGAAGAAAGTATTATCCGACTTGCGCGTGTGGGATTTGATCAGGTAAAAGGATATTTAAATGGCGGTGCTGATGCATGGCAGAATGCAGGAAAAGACATTGACATGATCATTGATGTGGAAGCCGATGAACTGGCAATGGATATCCCACATGATGACAACCTGATTGTGGTAGATGTGAGAAAAGAAACAGAGTTTGCAGAAGGGCACGTGAAAGAGGCAGTCAATCTTCCGTTGAATGAAATGAACGATCCGGCGCTTATTGCACATATTGAAGACAGCGATAATTTATATGTGCACTGTGCAGGCGGATATCGAAGTGTGATAGCTTGCTCCATTTTAAAAAAGCAAGGCTTTCACAACCTGCGCAACGTTTTAGGAGGATGGAAAGCCATTAGCGAACAAAAGATTCCAATTGAGAAGAATGCAGCTGCACTGAATTAATTTTCTTCCGGCACAGGTGTTGTGTCGATCCAAAAAGGAGCATACTCATTTTTCCAGGCTCTTTTCCAACGTCGATGTGTCCATAAATAGTTGGCAGGACGTGCACGAATAGAATCCTCGATTTTTTTGATGATCAAACGCGCCAACTCTTCCTCTGAAAATTCAGCAGGTGTTGAAGTAATTAATTCCATTTTATATTCATAGTAACCGCGCTTCACCTTATAAAAATCGGCGTACACTACAACTGTGTTTCTGGCAATGGACGCCTTGGCCGGACCTTTCACAATTGGTACAGCTTTTCCAAAGAAGCGCATCCACCATGCATTGTCCAGCTTTCTCGGATTCTGATCAGCAACAAGTCCGAGTACATATTGCTTTTTCATGTTTTGCACAAAACCGCGCTTAAAATCATTGGCCGGGATTAAGATTGTACCTGTTTTACTGCGAAGCTTACGAACTATACGATCCATCGTTTTATTTTTCAATGGTGCATACACACCAAGAAAAGGGATCTGCATGTTGGCAGCCCAGGACAGGTTGGCTAGTTCCCAGTTGAAATAATGCCCTAGTACAATCTGCAAACTTTGTTCCTTCCCGGCCCATTCATTAATCACTTCCATGTTGCCCTTCATTCGGCGGCATATTTCTTTTTCATTCCAGGAAAATATTTTGATCATCTCCGCAAATGAATCACAGAACTGATGATAAAATGCTTTCATGATTTTCTTTCTTTCAGCTTCACTCTTTTCTGGAAAGGCAATTTTTAAATTCTTTAAAACAACATCTTTCCTGTAACCGGCGAGATAAAATAAGATCACATAAATAAAATCACTCAGCAGGTACAATAACTGCAAAGGCAACAGCGACAAACCTCTCAAAATAAAATAAACCAGATAATACATATTTCAATCATGTAATTATAAAACAATATTCTGAAGCAAATCGCTTTTTTCAGGATAATCTGTATTGTAATGAAGTCCTCTGCTCTCTTTTCTGAAAGAAGCACCTTTGGTAATGAGATATCCGATGGTGATCATATTACGCAGCTCCATCAATTGAGGCGAAAGTACGGA
>JBKDJT010000221.1:0-4576 GCA_046345435.1 Bacteroidota bacterium | reverse complement strand
CTTCCAAATTCTGAATAGCCGGTGAAGTTGGCACAAAAGGAAAAAGATTTGGAAAAGGACTGTTACGCCGATAATCCCAAACAGAAATAACCTCTAAGTTTAACCCGGGCATCCTTGTTGCTGCAAAATACCGGGCCAACTCGCCTAGTGTACAACAATGACGCAAAGGAATATTCCATCTTCCAATAAAAGAGCTACAATTGGTTTCATCTAATTCAGGCCCTTCCGATAAACTTAAATCGAGTCCGGTTGGATTTGGCCGGTCGAGCACCACAAACTTAATCCCTGCTTTTTCACACGACTCCATCACATAAGTCATCGTCCATAAATAAGTGTAAAAGCGACACCCCACATCAGGCACATCAAAAAATACTGTATCAAGCCCCTTCAAATCGGCATAATCAGGTGCAAGCTTGTCTCCGTAAAGACTTATCACAGAGAGCTTGGTAAGCTGATCAACGGAGTCGTCTTGACGAAGTCCGTCTGCTCCTTTCACAGACAAACCGTGCTCCGGCGAAAAAAGTTTTATCAGGCTTATGCCGGAATCCAACATTGCTGCACGCGACTTGATTCCTGATAAAGTAGTAGCCGCTTCATTGGTAACCAATGCAGATTTGCCATAAAACAAGCGAGCGCCACCCTCAAAAAGCTGATCTATTCCATAAACCATACGGCAAGTTATCAAATCAACACTCTTTATAACTGCTATTATTACTTAATTATGAGGGTAGTTTTAAGAGCATACCCTTAGCAGTACCCAATACCTTTCCTCATTTTTCAATTCTTCTGGCTTAAATGTTTGTGAAGGCTTAAAATCCACCGTAACCTTGTGTTGTCATTCAATGACGCCAATATCCAAATCCTACCAAAAACCGAACCCAAAATCCAATGGCCTGTTTTTAAAACGGCCCTATGAACGAAAACTATGGCTTCTGTACCTAAGAAAACGGACTAAAGACAAGAAAATTGAAGCCAGATAAAAAAACCCGCCCTAGAAAGGCGGGTTTTTTGTTTTTGGGGATTAAAATATGGTTCTTTTGGGGTTTCTTTTACATAATCGGTATGGCTCTGAACAATTCTTGCTGTTACTTTGCCGCACATTAATTTTTACATTATGAACCTTCAACGATCGCTTTCTGTTCTCTGTTTCCTTCTTTTTATCAGTTCGGGTTTTGCCCAGGTAAAGCTGGTTGAAAAAGTGACCAAAAAAGGAAACGAAGTTGTTATCCCATACGAAAAATATGTATTGCCAAACGGCCTCACCGTTGTTTTGCATGAAGACCACAGCGACCCGCTGGTGCATGTAGATGTTACCTATCATGTAGGTAGTGCGAGAGAAGAAATTGGAAAAAGTGGTTTCGCACACTTTTTCGAACATATGATGTTTCAGGGTAGCGATAACGTTGCCGATGAACAACATTTTAAAATCGTAACCGAAGCGGGAGGTACACTCAACGGAAGCACCAATCGCGATCGCACCAACTATTACCAAACTGTTCCGAGCAACCAGCTTGAAAAAATGCTTTGGCTTGAAGCAGACAGAATGGGATATCTGCTGGATGCTGTAACACAACCAAAATTTGAAGTGCAACGTTCGACTGTGAAAAATGAAAGAGGACAGAATTATGATAATCGCCCTTATGGTTTAGCACAGGAATACCTTGCAAAAACATTATATCCATACGGACACCCTTACAGTTGGCTTACAATCGGTTACGTAGAAGACCTCGACAGAGTAGATGTAAATGATCTGAAAAACTTTTTCCTTCGCTGGTACGGACCCAATAACGCCACCCTAACCATAGGTGGAGATATTCAACCGGCAGCGGTATTGAAAATGATTGAGAAATATTTCGGGTCTATCCCTCGCGGGCCGGAAGTAAAAAATATGGCCTCTATGGTGCCCGCTTTGGAAAAAACAAGATTTGTTAACTACGTAGATAATTACGCGCGTTTCCCGATCATGCTGAAAGCATACCCTACCATTCCCAACTACCACAAAGACATGGCAGCTCTTGCTTGCCTTGCGCAAGTACTGGGCCAAGGAAACAACTCAGTGTTATATCAGCAACTGGTAAAAAACCAAACCGTTCTTCAAGCCAGCGCAAGCAGCCAGCTCAGTGAATTAAGCGGAGAATTCTGGTTTACCGTTGTTCCGATGCCCGGCAAACCACCGGCAAGCGCTTATGCAGCATTCAAAAGAGCGCTGGATAGCTTTGAAGTGAGAGGTGTAACCGACGAAGACATTATTAAATTCAAGGGTGGCATTCAATCGCAATTGATCAATGGCTTGCAAAGTGTATCGGGCAAAGTATCACAGCTGGCCGCCTTTCAAACCTTTACGGGCAATCCGAATAAAATCAAAGACCTGATCAGCATGTACGATCAGGTAAGCAAAGAGGATGTAATGCGTGTATATTTCAAATACATCAAAAACGCACACGGTGTTACACTTACCGTTTTATCTAAGGGTCAGGAAAAAATGGGCGTGGCTGAAGACAACCACACCATCATAAAAGACGGATACAAAGCACCGGATTACGGTTATGCGGGACTGTTATATAAGAAGGGTAAAGACAATTTTGATCGCAGTAAAATGCCCGGAAACGGACCAAACCCAGTTGTAAAAGTGCCTGCATACTGGACAAAAAATTTGCCGAACGGCATTAAAATGATCGGCAGCAACAACAATGAACTACCCACTGTTACCATTTCTTTAAAATTACCCGGTGGGCATTTGTTACAGGCGAATGATCTGTCAAAAGTTGGACTTGCAGGGTTTACCGCAGGTATGATGAATGAAGACACCAAGACTCGTACTGCAGAAGAAATGAGCAAAGAGCTTCAGAAGCTCGGAAGTAGTATTTCTGTATCAAGTGCCGTTGACGGAATGGTTGTTCAGGTACAGTGTCTGAAAAAGAATCTCGATGCCACACTCGTTTTGCTGGAAGATCGTTTGCTTCAGCCTAAATTCACTGAAGATGCATTTAAGCGGCTTCAACGTCAGCAGCTGGAATCTTTCAAACAAATAAAAGCACAACCAAGTGCGATCGCCGACCTGGTATTTGAAAAATTAAATTTTGGCAGCGACAATATTCTTGGTATTAGTGATGATGGCAACGAAGAGTCAATCAAAAAACTTAAACTGAGCGATGTTGAAGAATATTACAAAAACACAATCACTTCGCAAGGAACAATGGTATTTGTTGTAGGAGACATCTCCGAAACAGAGCTGATGCCTAAGCTTGCGTTCCTGGATAAACTTCCGAATAAAAAAATAGATATCGCAGTTCCCGGTCCCGGAAAAGCTGTTGAAAAAACAAAAATTTATCTCGTAGATGTTCCGAAAGCAGCCCAAACCGAATTCCGAGTAGGTTACCCAACAAACCTGTTGTATGATGCAACCGGTGAATATTACAAAGCAGGATTGATGAACTATAACTTAGGCGGGGCTTTCAACAGCAGAATTAATCTGAAGCTGAGAGAAGACAAAGCGTGGACTTACGGAGCAAATACTTCTTTTTCAGGAAACAAATACGCGGGCGACTTCTCGTTCGGCGCGGGTATCAAAGCAGATGCGACCGACAGTGCTCTGGTTGAATTATTTAAAGACCTGAATGAATTTGTTTCAGGGGGCATCAAAGAATCTGAAATGACCTTCATGAAAAGTGCAATCGGACAACGTGATGCACTTCGATATGAAACCCCATTACAGAAAGTAGGTTTTATCGGAAGAATTCTTGAGTATAATCTGCCGGGAAATTTTGTAGATCAACAAAGCCAATTGTTGAAAAATCTGACTGCAGATGAGGTAAATACTTTAGCGAAAAAATGGATACAAACAGATAAAATGAATATTCTGCTGGTAGGAGACAAAGCAAAAATTCTTCCCGGATTGCAAAAGCTGGGTTATGAAATTGTAGAGCTTGATACAGATGGCAATCCAAAAAAATAAATAACCTATTCAGTTTTAAGATAAGCGGTTCGAAAGAGCCGCTTTTTTCTTTTATTGCAGTGAATTAATTTCATAACGCTTTATATCAAATGCCCATAACAGTTGGCTGAAATCAACGGCGATGAGAATAAAAGGGTATAACATATGACAATTAAAAACAACAATTAGTATACATATGAAGCCATTCTTTTTATCATACTTATTTTGCTGTATTGCCTCTTTGGTTTTTGCACAAATGCCTGTTCCCTCTTCGGGAAAAATCATAAGGCATAACGACTTCCAATCAAACTTCGTCAAGTCGAGGCCGATAGATGTGTGGCTGCCCGAAGGATATTCAACAGATAAAAAATATAACGTGCTTTATATGCACGACGGCCAAATGCTTTTTGACTCTACAATTACCTGGAATAAGCAGGAGTGGGGCATAGACGAAACACTATCTGCTTTGATAAAAAAGAAAAAAATTAAAGAATGTATTGTTTTCGGAATAGGGAACGGAGGAAAAAGCCGTCACTCATAATATTTTCCGCAAAAGGCTTTAACCTACTTAACCAAAGAAGAACTCGACTCTCTTTATCATGCTGTTCGCACAAGCGGACAGGCTGTATTTCAAGGAATAGA
>JBKDJT010000220.1:0-6887 GCA_046345435.1 Bacteroidota bacterium | reverse complement strand
TGTCAATATTTACATGCACACCAAGTCGTGCTACTTCTTCTATTTCTGAAAATGAAACACCGTTGCTGGTATAGAGTATGTTTTCCGGTTCAAATCCTGCTTTGAGGGCAAGGTGTACTTCGTTGCTGCTGCTGCAATCTATGCCGCTTCCAATTGATCGTACGTACCTGAGTACATTGATGTTAGTGAGGGCTTTACAGGCATAGAAAAAACGGGCATCTGTTTCGGAGAACGCGGTTGTAAGCTTTCTGTATTGCTCATTTATTTTCTCTGCATGGTAAACATACAGAGGCGTTCCAAATTGCGAGGCTGCAGAGAGGAGGAGGTCGTTAGAGAGCGAAGGCTGCATAATTTTATCAGGATTCGTCTTCGTTTTCCGTTGATGCGGAAGGATTTTCTGGATTGTTTGCTGGTGGTGTTTCCTGGTTTTCGCTGATAAGTGAACCATCTTCAGTAACTGCAAGCATTTCAGTTGAAGCTTCAGGCATCAGGTCTGTATCTTCCGGATGAAAACTATCCTGCATTGCAGTCGGTTCTATGATTTCACTTCCTATAATTTCTTTTATTCGAGGCAGGTCTTCGGTGGAATTGATTCCAAAGTAATCCATGAATGAGCGGGATGTACCATACACCAACGGATGACCCGGAAGCTTTTCATTTCTTCCTGTTATGACGATGAGTTCTTTTTCAAGTAATTTTTGAACAGAGTAGTCACAGCTTACTCCGCGAATGGCTTCCATCTCTCCCTTAGTAATTGGTTGCTTATAAGCGATGATGGCCAGTGTTTCCAGTGCTGCCGTGCTCAGGCGTTTCAGAAATTTATCTCCGTTGATTTGTACGACTGTCTGGTAAAAATCTTTTTTTGTCAGGAACTGCCAACCTCCACCGGATTCTCTTACTTCAAAAGGGTAGAATTCTGATTGATATTTCTCGCGAATCGCATTCAATGCAGCCTCGACCTGGTCGAGACTTGCCCTGTCTTCTATGAAAGCATGGGCATTGTTGAGCATATCACAAATTTCAAGCGTGCTCAATGGCCTGTCGGCTGCAAATACCAAGGCTTCTACATGCGGTATGATGGAGGAAATATCCATTGTTTGCTCAGTTTATGACTATCCGTTGAGAGCTGCTGCGCCGCTCACAATCTCTGTAAGTTCGGTTGTGATTGCTGCTTGTCTTGCGCGGTTATAGCTTATTCGGAGAGATCTTAATAATTCGTTGGCATTATCGCTTGCCTTATCCATAGCAGTCATACGAGCACCGTGCTCACTTGCCTGTGCGTCGAGTACTGCTTTATAAAGCTGGGTGTTGAGGATTTTAGGCATCAGCTCACTGATAAGTGATTCTTTTTCCGGATCAAAAAGGAAGTCAGCTTTCTTTTGTTTGCCGCTTGTCACTTTTGGAGTTTTTGCAACAGGCAGGAATCTTTCAGTTCTGAAAAGTTGAGAGGCAGCATTTTTAAATTCGCTGTAAACAAGTTCCACAACATCAAATTCTCCGTTTGTGAATGCCTGCATGATTGCTTTCGACATAGACTGCACGTTAGAGAAACTAAGTTGCAAAAAGATGTCGCGATAGGTGTCACCTGTGTGAACACCGCTTCTCTGAAAAAATTCCGTTCCTTTTTTACCAACACCCCATACTTGCACATTGCCTTTACTGTTTTGATCGGCATAAGTGGTATTGATAAGCTGGCGTGCTGTTTTAATGAGGTTGGCATTATATCCTCCGCAAAGACCACGATCACTTGTAATGAGAACGATCAGTACTTTTGATACAGGCCTTTCAGTTGCAAGTTGTAAAACACCAAGGTCCCCATCGCTGTTACTTACAATATTGGAAAGGGTTTCCTGCAGTTTTTGCGCATAAGGTCTCATTTGCTGAATTGCGTCCTGTGCTTTACGCAATTTGGCAGCACTCACCATTTTCAGTGCTTTGGTGATTTGCTGGGTGCTCTGAACACTTTTAATGCGATTGCGGACTTCTTTTAACTGGCCGGGCATGTGCTATACTTTTTTTTCAACACTATCAGCGGTAATCTTTTACCGGCTGCATTTCAGGCGGCAAAGGTAAAGGAAAGGATGCAAAATGGGAGTCGGGATTCGAAAATGTGGATAAGGAAATTCAGGGTAGCAGAGTTGCAGCGCAAGCTTATAGTCCAAGCACTTCCTTCATGCCAAAAAAACCGGCTTTTCCCTTTAAAAATTCAGCGGCCAGTACGGCTCCTTCTGCAAAACCTTCTCTGCTATGTGCTGTATGGGTAATTTCAATGTCATCGATCGCTGATTTGTAACGCACGACATGCGTTCCCGGAGCCGGGTCAATACGTTCGCTCAATATGGATAGTTCTTCCGGATTTTCAGTCAGGTTGTTTACCCACCTCTTTTTTAACGGGTGGTTTTCCAGAATTTGTTCTGCCAGACTAATCGCCGTTCCGCTTGGAGCATCTTTCTTGGCAGTGTGGTGTATTTCAGTCATCTCAACTCCATATTCTGGATGGTTATGCATCAGCGAGGCCAGCTTTTTATTTAATTCAAAAAAAAGGTTCACACCGATGCTGAAATTACTTGCAACAATAAGTCCGGTACTGTTATTATCGGCTATGTTTTTTGTTTCTTCAAGTTGGTCGAGCCAACCTGTAGATCCGCAAACGACGGGCGTTTGGTGAAGGAGGCAATAAGAAACATTTTGAAAAGCAGTATGCGGTGTGGTGAATTCAATTGCCACATCAACTTTCCGGAGATTTTCTGCATTCAGATCCTCTTTGTTTTCCAGATCGATGATCAGTGAAATTTGATGTCCTCGCCTGAGCGCTGCTTTTTCAATGGCTTTACCCATTTTCCCGTAACCAATAAGTGCGATGTTCATTTTTGTGATCGATGTTTAGGATTATTTGCTGAATGATGTTCTTTTCTTTTGCCAGTTGAGACGTATTCCGGCTGTTGAGTATCCATCAACCGGATTGATTCGTGGTGGAACGATTTCAAGTGAAAGATTCTCCGACACTTCAAAACTTTTCAAATGTCCGTCTACCGTTGCATCTACAACATTTAATCCCCAGCAAACTAAAAAAGCAAGTACGCTATAGTCAACATTTTGCCTTACTTCATTGCGGTATCTTCTGATTGATTCGGGATCAACCGGTTTGAATTTATCTTTTATGAGGAGATCATTTGAAGGGTCATTGTCTACTTTATACCTGTAGGCATCTCTTGCGTTGCGGTATTCATTCAGATTAAAATAAAATAAACCTGTACAGACTCCTATTGCACCATACACCAATGGGATTTTCCAGTATTTCTTGTTGTAGTATTGGCCCCATCCGGGCAAGATAGCAGAACGAATGGTTGCAGTACGTGGAGAATGTATATTAGAAGAAGGTTTGTTTTTTTCTTTACGAATGGTTGTTGCAGAATCTCTAGTAATAATACTGTCCTTCACCTGTGCTGATACTACGCAGCTGATGAGAAGAAAATGGATGAACAGTATTAATGCAAAATGCCGCATTGATGGTGTGTCTTTTCCTGAACGGATATTTAGTCTACGTTAATTTCCATTTTACGAAGTAGGTGGTTTAGTTGCTCAAGTGAGTAGTAGTCTATTGTAATACTGCCACTGCCGTTTTTTTTATGTTTCAGTTGCACTTTTGTATTGAATGAATCGGCAAGCTTGTCTTCAATATTTCTGAAAGCATGCTGAATACTTTGCCCTGCTGTTTTTGGTTTCGATTTTCCTTTGGTAAACTGCTTTACAAGAGATTCTGTTTGTTTAACATTGAGGTCTTTTTCCAGAATGGTTTTGAAAACATACAATTGCCTGTCAATTTCTCCTACTGAAAGCAGGGCAATGCCATGTGCTTTGCTTATTTTATTATTTCTTAAAGCAAGTTGGATATCGGGTGGTAGTTTAAGTAGTCGGAGATGGTTGGTAACATCTGAGCGACTTTTGCCCATTCTTTCTGCAACTTGTTCTTGCGTGTATTGCAATTCTTCTTCCAGTCGCTGGTAGCTGAGTGCAATTTCCATTGGGTTAAGGTTTTCTCTCTGGAGGTTTTCCAGCAGTGCAAGTTCGAGAAGCTCACTGTCGTTGGCTTGTCTTACAAAAGCAGGAATATCCTTTAATCCGGCTAGTTTGGATGCTCTCAAACGGCGTTCGCCTGCAATTAGTCTGTATTTGCCGGATGGCATCTTTGATACAGTCACAGGCTGGATGATATCGTGAATTTTGATCGACTCAGCCAGTTCTTTCAGCGCCTGCTCGTCAAAATCCCTTCTTGGTTGTTTGGGATTAACTTCAATGGAGCCAAGTGGAATCCGAAGGGTAGTGGTGGCTGCGGGCTGCAGCTGACCTTCTGTTGTTTTCAGATCCTGATTGATTCCCTGTAACAAGGAACGTATTCCCTGACCGATAGCATCTTTTTTATTTGGAGTAGCCATAATTAAAACTGCTTTGAATTTTGCGAAGTACCTGTAAAATTACCAAAAAGCAAAACGGGATCTGAAACCATTTTATCAGTGAAAGAAAAAAATCTTCTTTATCTCATCAGCGAATGACCGGCCCATGCAGCCGCAATGCCTAATAAAATACTTGTGAGCACATAGATGATGAGTATCAGATATTCCTGTTGCTTCAGCATTTCGAGACTTTCCATGGAAAAAGTAGAAAAAGTAGTAAAGCCACCGCATAAACCAATTGCAAGCAGGTATTTCCAAGGATAGATGATTGCGTTCTTTTCACTGAATGCAATAACAATGCCGAGCAGGAAAGAGCCTGCGATATTTATTATAAGTGTTGCAAGTGGGAATCCATTAGTTCGTATAAGCAGCGAAAAAGCAAATCTGAGAATGCTTCCTGTAGCTCCGCCTAACCCTACTAATAATAACTCGCGCAGCATCATAAGTTGCCGGAATAAGTGTAATGAAAATCTATCTGCCACTCATGATCTTTCTTAAGTATTCGTAAAGGCTTTTTTTGTTTTTGCAGACTGCTCGAATAATAGATGATCATCACAGAATCATTGATATTTTCTATCTGATGGATGATGATATCTGACTTTCTGTAAGCTTCTTTTTCAGCTTTTGATAATCGTTTTTCGTATTGTTCTTCAAATTTTTCCAGACTAATCCGGTTGGAACTATCCGGATATAACAGATTATTTGCTGTCTTGAAATTACCATCGAGAAGTGAACGAATAAACATTCGGCCCGTGCCAAGAGCATCATCAGGCCTTGGCTCCCCTTTTTCGCATGAAAAAAGAAACAGAATCACAACAGGTAATAAGAAATGTAGGATGCGCATGTTCTTTCTTTGAGCATCAAATTTACATCCTCTTTATTTTATGGATGCTTCTGTGTTTTTTCCTGTTCCAGTTTATGGTCGCGGTCATATGCCCGGATGATGGCTTTAACGAGGCGGTGACGAACAACATCTTCTTCATCCAGTTCAATATGAGAGATGCCATCGATATTTTTCAGGATTTTAATTCCTTTATCCAGTCCGCTGCGTTGATTTTTTGGTAAGTCAACCTGTGAAAGATCTCCGGTGATAATCGCTTTTGCATTGGCGCCGATACGCGTTAGAAACATTTTTAACTGCAGGTCGGTTGTATTCTGTGCCTCATCAAGAATGATAAAGGCATTGTCGAGCGTACGTCCGCGCATGTATGCAAGTGGTGCAATTTCGATTGCCCTCGTCGTCATATAGTACCCAAGTTTGTCTGCAGGTATCATATCATCCAGCGCATCATATAACGGACGGAGATAAGGATCAATTTTTTCTTTAAGATCACCCGGAAGGAATCCCAGGCTTTCACCTGCTTCTACTGCAGGACGAGTAAGAATGATTTTTTTAACGAGTTTATTTTTCAGGGCACGTACTGCTAATGCCACTGCTGTATATGTTTTACCTGTACCGGCAGGGCCTATTGCAAAAACGATGTCATTTTTTTCTGCTGCTGCAACCATTTTCTTCTGGTTCTGTGTGCGGGCGCGAACATTTTTACCATTTGGCCCGTAAACAAGCACTTCTCCGGGATGCCTTTCAACAAAATGGTCGATGGTTTCCTGGTCGTCTCCTCCCAGAATCTGTTCAAAGTATTGTTCGCTGAGTTGTCCGTTTCTTTCGAGGTAAGAGACGAGAAGGTCAATTTTTTCCTTCGCTGTTTCAATTTGCTCCGGACTTCCGCTAATTTTAATTTGTGTGCCTCTTGATAGTATTTTTAAAAGAGGGAATTTTTTTTTGAGGAGATCAAGTTTGCCGTTGTTAACCCCAAAAAATTCAATGGGGTTGATGGATTCGAGGTTAATGATTGTTTCAGTCAATGTTGATAGGGTTTTATTTTTTTAATTGGTTGGTAAGGCAAAATGTTTTTTACTTCAGTATTTATCCTTCGTTTCCAATATTAATTATTGTCTTTCAATAATTGTAAAGTTACTTATACACAGAATGTGGAAAGAGAACAGATTGTTAACTTTTGTATACTATGATTTTGGATAACGTTCAAATCTCCTACCACCTTGCTACTATTTTAAAGTTGATCAGACGGGGTGTTAACCTGTTGGGTATTGTGAAAATTGTATTGGAGAAGTCTTTGATCAACTGATAAGAAATCGTATTGGGCCGGTCAATCACGTTAAATACTTCAAAACTTGCCCAGATATTCTGAAAATTCCGAAATGGATTATGGCTGCGTCTTTTTCCTCTTTCGCTGTCTAACAGCAATGCACTGAATCCAAAGTCGACCCTAATGTATGGTTCTATCAGCAAAGCATTGCGGTATTTCTGACTTCCGGGTATGTTGTATGGAAGATTGGTGCCGTACAACATATTCATATGAAATTTGAAATTCTTATTGGTGGCCAGGTAATCCTGAATGAATAATCCCATTG
>JBKDJT010000219.1:0-5869 GCA_046345435.1 Bacteroidota bacterium | reverse complement strand
GGATTGGCTTTACTATTTCCGTAGCACTTCTGCTGTTTGGTGTAGTGAGTCTTTATAAAGAAGTGGTATATGGTACGGGGATGTGGAACCTGAATAAAACCATTGGATGGGGTTGGGACATCACCAACTTCGTATGGTGGGTAGGTATCGGTCACGCCGGTACACTGATTTCTGCGATCCTGCTTCTTTTCCGTCAGGGATGGAGAACAGGTGTAAACCGCGCTGCAGAGGCGATGACCATCTTTGCGGTAATTTGTGCGGGTCAGTTCCCAATATGGCATATGGGTCGTGTATGGATGGCCTTCTTTGTAATGCCTTATCCAAACACACGCGGACCGCTTTGGGTGAACTTCAACTCTCCTCTTTTGTGGGACGTGTTTGCGATCTCAACATATTTTACCGTTTCTCTTTTATTCTGGTACAGCGGGTTGCTTCCTGATATGGCTACACTGCGTGATCGTGCAAAGAAGAAATGGGCGAAAATGTTCTATGGTATTTCTGCTTTCGGATGGACAGGCTCTACCAAACACTGGCAGCGTCATGAAAGCCTTTCACTCGTACTTGCCGGATTAAGTACTCCGCTTGTATTGTCTGTACACACAATCGTATCATTCGACTTCGCAACTTCTGTGATTCCCGGATGGCATACTACGATCTTCCCTCCTTACTTCGTAGCAGGCGCGATCTTCTCCGGTTTTGCCATGGTGCAAACGTTGATGCTTGTACTCCGAAAAGTATATAGCCTTGAAGATTATATTACTGTCAGCCACATTGAAAACATGAACAAGGTAATTGTACTTACCGGTTCTATTGTAGGATGCGCATATCTCACGGAGTTATTCATGGCATGGTACAGTGCATCAAAATAAGAATATGATGTCTTCTTCAAAAAACGTATTGCCGGTCCCTATGGATGGAGCTACTGGTTGATGATGACTTGTAACGTAATTACGCCGCAGTTGTTCTGGTCTAAAAAGCTTCGCCGTAACATCGCCTTTACTTTCTTAATGAGTATCGTTGTAAATATCGGTATGTGGTTTGAGCGTTTTGTAATCATCGTTTCATCTCTCTACCGCGATTACCTTCCTTCTTCTTGGAGTGTGTACTATCGTCCTACTATCTGGGAGGTTGGTTTCTATCTCGGATCTTTCGGTTTGTTCTTCACATGTTTCTTCTTGTTCTCTAAATATTTCCCAGTGATTGCAATTGCGGAAATCAAGCATGTGCTGAAGAAGAGTGGTGAAGGATATAAGAAGAGAATGGACAACGAAGAAGCGAAAACAGTGGAGACATTTGCGCACGATGCGGAACATGCTCATTAATCAAGAATCATTAAATCAGACATATGCCTGTTAAAAAGTTTGTAGTTGGTTGTTTTGATGATGAAAAAACGCTCTTTCCCGCGGTGAAAAACACCAGGAAAGCAGGGTATAAGATTCATGATGTGTACACTCCTTTCCCGGTACACGGACTGGATCACGCACTTGGTTTGCGTGAAACGAGTCTGCATACAGCCGGCTTTATTTACGGACTTACCGGAACAACCACAGCATTGAGTTTTATGAGTTGGGTGTTTACGAAAGACTGGCCTTTGAACATTGGCGGTAAGCCATCTCTTCCTTTGCCCGCGTTCATTCCAATCATTTTTGAATTAACGGTGCTTTGCTCCGCAGTAGGAATGGTGTTGACATTTTGTTATCTCTGTCAGCTTGCTCCATTTGTGAAGAAAGATCATTTTCATCTTCGTGCAACAGACGATTTGTTTGTAATGCCAATTGAGGTAACTGAAAAAACAAATGTGGAAGAAGTTAAAGCATTTTTATCCGGTGCAGGTGCTGTAGAAGTATTTGAAAAAGAAAGTGAAACCGGATGGTGGCTGGGACGCTACGACAAAGACCAAAAATTATTTGAATCAAAAGAGACAACCGTTATCGCTTAAACTGATACCGATGCGCATGAACAAGTTATTACTGCCGGGTTTTGCGGCTTCTTTACTACTTCTGGCTGCCTGCAGCGATGTAAGGCGTGATCCCGGAAAGATTTATATGCCTGACATGGCATACAGCCGCGCGCTGGAAACTTATGGCGATCACAGCCATCTTGAAAAAGCCGGCATCCATTACGATGGTACACCTGTTGCCGGAACTGTAAAGTTTTATGACAGTTCATCTGCTGCAACAAAAGACAACAAAGGAGCCGTTCCTTATTTCCCGCTTTCGCTGGATAAAGCAGGTGATACAACTAACTACATTGCGAGTAAACAGATCCTTAATCCTTTGTCGGCATTGAACGAAAAAGAAATGGCAGAGGCGAAGCGTTTGTATAATGTGAATTGTGCCATTTGTCATGGCGACAAACTCGACGGCAATGGTCCTATTTACAATGGAGGCAATGGCCCATACCCAATTGCACCTAAAAACCTGATTGCTGATCCTGTTGTGAGCAAGATGCCTGCAGGACAAATGATGTATTCTGTTACTTATGGTAAGAACCTGATGGGAAGTTACGCGTCTCAGCTGAGCACCAAACAACGCTGGATGGTGATCCATTATATACAGAGTATGCAACCCGGCGCTAAACCGGCTGCTGACACAACAAAGAAAATAAATTAATAAGAGCCCTTACTAACGATCAACTATAAACGAAATTAAATGGCACTGAAAGAGCAATTTGTAATTCCCGGGGGTTTGAAGAAGTGGAGTTATATTCTGATGGGAGTAGGACTGCTGACACTGATTCTTGGTATTGTATTTCTCCATCCTTTTTCCGGCGGTCACGGCGAAGGGCATGGCACAGAAGCATACGGTGCCACAAAATTCTGGATGGCATTGATGCACAACGGCATCTTCTGGCTGCTTGTAGTTACTGCAAGTTTTTTCTTTATCAGCGTAACAACACTTGCACAGGCGGGCTGGCCTCTTTCGTTCCGTCGTATACCTGAAGCTATCTCCGGAAATATTAATATTCTTGGACCAATTGTACTTGTGATACTTCTTGCATACGTATGGCTTTCTTCTGATCATCATATTTACCACTGGAAAGATGTGGAGCATGTAAAGCATGATGCTAAGCTTACCTGGAAGAGCGGATTCTTGAATCCTACTTTTTATACTGTATTTTCTATTGCAGCAGTTGGCCTGTGGATGTGGTTCCGCAACTGGTTCCGCAAGAATTCACTTACTGAAGACCTCGCTCCGAAAGGAACAACGACTCATTATTGGAAAGCGCTGGCAATTGTGGCTGCATTCCTTGTAACCTATGGATTGACTGTGATGAGTACGTTACCCTGGCTCTGGCTCATGAGTATTGATGCACACTGGTACAGTACGATGTATAGCTGGTATACTTTTGCCAGTTCCTGGGTTGCCGGTATTTCCCTGATGATGCTTTTCATCATCTATCTCAAAAATCTCGGCTATCTCGAATATGTATCTGAAGAGCATATCCATGACGTAGGTAAGTTTATGTTTGCATTCTCTGTATTCTGGACATATCTCTGGTTCTCTCAGTATATGCTTATTTGGTACAGCAACCAGCCGGAAGAAACAGAATACTTCATCGATCGTATCGGCGCGGGAGGAAAAGGCGGACCATTCAAAGGAATCTTCCTCCTTAACCTGATCATCAACTTCGTTGCGCCATTATTGATTTTGATGCGCAGAGGTTCTAAAAGAAATTATTCGGTAGTTACCCTGATGGCGGTGATCATCATTTTCGGCCACTGGCTCGATTTTTATCAGATGATTACCCCTGGTCCTTTGAAGAAACTTGGACAGGACTCGAACTCATTGGGTCACTTCCTGTATAGTCTTGGGATAGGAGCAGGATTTCTGGGATTGGTAATATGGATGACCGCTCGTTATCTGACGAAGGCGCCACTTTTACCGAAAAACCATCCTTTAGTAAAAGAAAGTGTGATACATCATACCTAATGCGTTGAACAAAGAAAACTGAATTGTAGAAAACAAAATAATTTGTGCTGTTATGACAACATCGACTTATCTGGTAATCGCGGCGGTGCTACTTGTTCTGATAGTTATATTTCAGATCGCCAAAGCCAGTGAATATGTCAGCATCCTGAAAGGAGAAGAAAAAACAAATCGTCAGACAAACCGAATCAACGGCTTTTTGCTGCTTGGGTTTATGATCCTTGGCTTCGTTGGTGTATGGTGGTGTAATGATCTCCTTTATAAGGATACCCTCTTCCCGCAAGGGTCTGCTTCTGTTGAAGGTGAGATAATTGATGAAATGTTCATGATCACTACAGCTGTGACCGGACTGGTATTCATCATCACGCAGTTTCTTTTATTCTACTTCGCATGGAAATATCAGGCGAAAGAAGGGAAAAAAGCTTTCTATTATCCGCATAACAACAAACTTGAATTGATTTGGACGGCAGTACCTGCAATCTTCCTGACGGTTCTTGTTGTATTCGGTTTGAAATTCTGGTTCCGCATTACTTCGGATGCGCCTAAAGGAGCAATGGAAGTGGAAATTGTAGGAAAGCAGTTTGGATGGATCATGCGTTACCCCGGCAAAGACAATACGTTTGGTAAAACATATTTCAGAGTCATAAGTGATGAAGCGAATAATTCACTCGGACAAATCTGGGCAGACAATGAGCAGTTGAAATTGAAAGCAGATCCTGCCAACTATGATGATATCGTGACTACGCAAACTATGTACATCGTTAAAGGACGTCCGGTAAAACTCATCATCGGCAGTCGCGATGTTATACACGATGTCGGATTGAATCATTTTAGATTGAAGATGGATGCGGTACCAGGTATTCCTACTACGCTTTGGTTCACACCTAAGTATACTACAAAGGAAATGAGAGAAAGAACAGGTAATCCGAACTTTGCTTATGAAATTTCCTGCGATCAGATGTGCGGAAACGGACACTATTCCATGAAAGGAATTATCGAAGTGGTTACTGCAGAAGAGTTTGATGCGTGGATCAGCAAACAGAAACCAAACTATTTAGTAGCAAATCCTGATAAGGAACCTGCTGCACCGAAAACACAAACAACAGATTCGACAGCGACAAAAACAACAGCGTCGCTGATTCAATAGTATTCATCAGAGGAAAAAGAAAAGCATATGAGTATTGAAACCACACATGTACATGGAGCAAGCGTTCTTCACGAAACGCATGATGAAACACATCATGGACATCATCACCATGAAACGTTTCTGACAAAATATGTTTTTAGTCAGGACCATAAAACAATTGCCAAGCAGTTTTTAATTACGGGGATGTTCTGGGCCCTGGTTGGCGGTTTGTTTTCTGTTATTTTCCGTTTACAACTCGGTTATCCCGATGCAAAGTTTCCTTGGTTGGAAGATTTGTTAGGAGAGTGGGCACGTGGCGGCCAGTTACAGGCAGAAGCATATTATGCATTGGTAACGATGCACGGTACTGTGCTTGTATTCTTCGTGTTAACAGCCGGTCTCAGTGGAACTTTTTCCAACTTTCTGATTCCTTTACAAGTAGGAGCGCGTGATATGGCTTCTCCTTTTTTGAATATGCTTTCCTACTGGTTCTTCTTCATCGCAAGTATTGTGATGTTGAGCTCTCTGTTTGTGCAGACCGGCCCTTTCAGCGGCGGATGGACAGCCTACCCTCCTTTGAGTGCTTTGGGTGAAGCTTCTCCCGGTTCTAAAGTAGGTATGGATTTGTGGCTGGTATCAATGGCCTTGTTTGTGGTGTCCTCTCTGCTAGGGGGATTAAACTATATAGCAACTGTACTGAATATGCGTACGAAAGGGATGAGCATGACGAGAATGCCACTCACAATCTGGGCCTTCTTCTTTACTGCAGTACTTGGCGTATTGTCATTCCCTGTATTGTTCTCCGGATTTATTC
>JBKDJT010000218.1:0-2665 GCA_046345435.1 Bacteroidota bacterium | reverse complement strand
GGCTCTGAAGACAAGGGTGAATTCAAAATCCTGAGTAAAACCGGTGGGATCATTAACGCATATCAGGCGGTAAAATATGCATCCGGATTAAAAGGCAACAGAACACCGGCGCAAATGCTGAAGTGATTTTTGTTGGCGGTTGGCGGTTGGCGGTTGGCAGTTGGCGGTTGGCGGTTAGCGGTTGGCAGTTAACAGTTAGCTGTTGGCAGTTAACAGTTAGCAGTTAGCGGTTGGCAGTAAGCAGTTAGCAATAACCGATAACAGTTAACCGATAACAGATAACAGACAACTGCTAAAACACATTCTTCCACATCATACTTTCTACAGGTCTGTCGGGTTGACCGCTGTATTTAGCATTTCCTTTTTTGTTATACGGTACAGCAATAGTACCATCAACGGGGAAATATATAAGTTGACCGATCGGCATTCCTTTATACACTTTCACCGGTTGTTTGACGGAGATTTCAAGTGTCCAGTTTCCGCAGAATCCAACATCTCCCTTACCTGCCGTTGCATGTATATCAATACCCAGTCGGCCTGTAGATGACTTCCCTTCGAGAAACGGAACATGTGCATGTGTTTCTGTGTATTCCAACGTAACACCCAGATAGAAAATATGAGGATAAAGTACAATGCCCTCATCAGGAATTTGAAAGTATTCAATCTGATTGTGCTTACGCGCATCAATCATATGCTCTTTATAAGTAGCAAGGGTTCCGCCGAGGTGAACATCATAAGAATTACTGCCGAGACATTCTCTTTTATACGGCTGAACCAAAATGGTTCCTTTTTCAATTTCTTCCAAAATGCGTGTATCTGACAAGATCATATTTATCTTCGCTTAGTTGCCATGCAAGATAATGGCTTTAACGTCTACATGCCTCTCGTTTATCAACATACAATCAACAACCACAGCCGTCTGGCTGTTTGGAAAATTGAAGAACCGTTGTCTTTTTTTCAGGAAAAAACAGATTTATCAGTACCTGTCATTCATCCGGTGAAACAATTACAGTTCATGGCAAGCCGTTATCTGCTTTCATATCTTGTACCGGGCTTCTCACACAAAGAAGTTGTTATATCAAAAAGCGGAAAACCATTTCTACCTAATCACCCAACCAGATTTTCCATCAGCCATTGCGGTAATTATGCTGCAGCAATTGTAAGTGAAAAATCAGAAGTAGGCATTGATGTTGAAATCATTACACCCAAAGCGACGAAACTGGCAGCAAAATATTTGTCAGCTCGGGAACTTGATTTACTTCCGACAACAAATGACCAAACCCTACTTCATAGATTTTCAACATTGTGCTGGAGCATTAAAGAAACTATGTACAAATGGGATGGCAAAGGAAGTATTGATTTCATAAAACATCTTGAAATAAATGAACTGCCCGAGACACTTAGCGGAATAATTAAATCACGTCTATTAAAGGATAATACAACCGAACTAGATATTCACTTTGAAATCATTGGAGAACTGATTCTGACATGGGTATTATACCCCGATCTCTAATCATTTCACTCATCTACTGCACAACCACTAATTTGAAATTATCACGAGTTTCTCTGCCACGCAGCTCTGCTATATAGGTGCCGGGGGAAATGTCATTTAATTTGAGTAGTTGAAGAGAAGATCCCCCCGGATGATTAAACTGTTGCCGCATTAGAAGAACACCTGCCATGTTATAAATACTCAGATGGTAAATGCCGGAAGACTGATTTGAAAGTTTTAATTGAACAGACGCATTGGATGCAACAGGGTTGGGATAGATTGAAACCTTTTTAACCAGAGTCAATTCGTTTGCAGAAGATGTTAATCCTGTTATTTTGAAATTATTGAAATAAATATTTCTTTGACCTGCTGTTGAACTCTGATTGCCTATATAAAAACTGATGCCATTTACGGGCAAAGCTGTGTTGATGGTTGTGCTGTAATTTTCACCTTCCACCCTTCCCGTCATACTGAAGGAATATAAATCTGAAGCTGTTCGTTTCAGTTTCACCAGCATAGGTTTTGTACCATATTCAAACAATGCTGTTTCTGCTGAAGAAGTGATTCTTGGGCTGGCATTGCCATTGTTGATATTATAAACAGTTGTCGTACCCGATTTAATATCAAAACCTTTTGTGCCGGCACCTGCATCCCAGTTCATTGACCAGTAGAAGGAAAGCTCATCTCCAATTTGAAGAGCCTGCTTAAATGTTCTGGTTGCATTCAGATAACCTGTACCTGTTGCGAAGATGCCGAATGCTTTAGTACCTATTCCGGCTGTTCCCATGCCATCATTAGCAGGATTCCCAATAAACACGCCTGTATTTGATCCGGCGTCTATTACCCATGCATTGAATCCGTCTCCGCCATTAGATCCAGCGCTCCAACCAGATGTGTAAGCGGAAGTACCTGCACTGTCAAAAGCAATTGTTTGCGCACCCGCATAAGAGGTAACTAAGAACAGGAAGAAAAAGGCTAATGAAAAAAATGAAAATCTGCTCATATGTTTTATTAAATAATAATAGAATATATAATGAAAGTCAGAATCAGAATTTTAAAATATAAACAATATAAAAGTTTGATGACAATTCGTCTGTTACCAGCCTTGAACAAGAGATTAATCCTCTGTATAAGGGATGACTTTCTTGGATGGATTTAGATAAATAAACATAC
>JBKDJT010000217.1:0-8849 GCA_046345435.1 Bacteroidota bacterium | reverse complement strand
GTAAACGAACAGAGAGATCACATTTCCGAGCAGACCGATTCAGAAACATTATGCTTAGTGCGATGTTGCAGAGCCGGCAGTATTTCCTTCCTCATTTGTATGAACCGGTAAAACCTGATCAGTTAAAAACAGAAAATGCGTCATACCGCCTGATTGCTCATTGCGGAGAAGGGGAGAAAAGAATAATTTCAGTAATTACGTTACCTAAAACCGGCATTGTTTATATGTTGATTGGGCCTGAAGGAGATTTCACGGAAGAAGAAACGCTATTGTTCATTGAAAAAGGTTTTCAGCCGATATCACTGGGAAATACAAGATTGAGGACTGAAACCGCTGGGGTTGTCTCTGCGGCTTTGTTAACACTCTCGCACTAAAATTTTACAAGAAAAATTAATTCACAATTTTATTTGCACAGCTGCTGCTAGCAAATGCTTCAGGTTTTGCCTTGAATGCAAAACCCATCCCAAGAATATATCCGGTTGCTTCTCGTAGTGCTTCGTTACTTTTAAAATGAGGATTGGTGTTGATGTCGGCATGCACTTCCATATCGATATTGTAAGTGGTAAAAAGATCACAAAGCTCATAGGCGATTTCAATGCTCTTCGCTACTTCCATGAGCATGCGTTCTCTGATGGAATACTGAATTTTTGTTTTTTCATTGTGGATGAACATAAAGCCACCGCTGCCTTCTCTTAAAAACACAATGACTGTTGCAAATTCCGTTTCTTTTCCTTTCACCTGGCTGTCGGTACCAATGCAGACTTTAAGGCGATTGCCTCTTTCAGTTTCTTTGAGAATGGCTTTTCTAACTTCTTCCTTAATGGGAAGATCAATAGACTCGCCGTTGAATCGTCTCCATAACATAAGGCTGGTTTTCTGAAAATTACCGATTTTTTTGCCGGTCCGTATTCAGAAAAGGCACATCTTATGCACACCAGAGGCAGAAATAACTTTTTATTAATACTGGTTGGTCCTTAGCATAACCAGGGTACATGCTTCAAGAACTTCTGCTCCTGCGTCTTTAGCGATTTGTTCAAAAGCTTTGTTTTCTGTGCCTGGATTGAATATGATGCGTTCAGGATGTAGCCCGAGAAGCTGTTCGTAATAGGGCTGCTGTCGTTCCGGATTAAGATATAAGCTAATTGTATGGACTCTTACTTTTGGAATTTCTGTTTCGATGAAAACATCTTCCACCTTGCCTTTCTTTGCGCCAACTGCAACCACTTCATGTCCATATTTGCGTAATTCACGAATGGCCATATTGCTGTAGCGATCTCTGTTTTCTGAAGCGCCGATGACTAGAGTCTTCATAATGAACAATATGAACGATAAACTACTTTTAAAATTAGGCGAGCATGGTAACCGGACTCTCCATATACTTCTTGAAAGTTTGCAGGAAGGCTGCTCCAACGGCTCCATCTACACTGCGGTGGTCGCAACTCAGCGTTACCTTCATCACATTTGTAGTGCCGAAGTTTCCATCTGTTTTTTTAATTACAACTTCCTTGATTCGTCCAACAGCGAGGATACAACTGTCGGGCGGATTGATGATGGCTGTAAACTCATCGATGTCCATCATACCCAGATTTGATATTGTAAATGTATTTCCGCTGAATTCGGAAGGTTGAATTTTTTTGTTGCGCGCCTTATCGTATAAGTCTTTTGCGTCTGCTGCAATCTGACTTAAACTTTTCTGATCAGCAAAGCGGATTACAGGCACAATCAAGCCATCAGGTAAAGCGATGGCGCTACCAATATGAATATGCTGGTAAGTACGGATGTAGTCGTTCATCCAGCTGCTGTTAACGGCTGGGTGTTTACGCAAAGCCATTGCAGCGGCTTTGATGGTCATATCCTGGAAGCTGATTTTAACCGGACTAACTTCATTTAACTGAGCACGTGCTGCCATAGCCTGATCCATGTTGATTTCCATCGTCAGGTAGAAATGAGGTGCTGTGAACAGGCTTTCTCCAAGACGACGCGCAATTGTTTTACGCATAGAAGTTACAGGCGTATCCGTAAAGCCTTCTCCTGCACCCGGTGTGAACGCAGGGAGGGATGGTGCTGATGCAGAAGCAGATGTAGGGCCTGCTGCAGATGGTGTATACTGGTCGATATCCGACTTGATAATTCTTCCGCCATCACCCGAACCTTGTACTTTTCCGAGGTCGATACCTTTTTCTGCTGCAATTTTACGTGCGAGAGGTGAAGCTTTCACACGGCCGTTTTCTGAAGAAGAAGCAATGGGATTTGCTGCAACTTGGTTTATAGTTTGTGGTGCATCTGGTTGTGGCGCATTTGTGCTAACAGGGGCAGTGCCATTTGATTTAATGGCTGCTAGTAGTCCACTTATATCTGTTCCGCTTTTACCGATTACTGCAATCACATCATTTACTTTGGCTGCTTTCCCTGCTTCTACACCTTGGTATAAAAGTGTACCATCAGCGTAAGGAACCACTTCCATAGTGGCTTTGTCTGTTTCTACATCTGCCAGGCTATCGTCCGACTTCACCACATCTCCTACTTGTTTATTCCAGCCTACAATCTTCCCTTCTGTCATGGTATCGCTCAATAATGGCATTCTGATTACTGTAACGCCCAGATCACGTGCGATTTTTTCTGCATCGGTACCTGATGATGCAGAAACAGTAGCTTGAGGTGTTGGATCTGATGATGCCGATGATATTGAAGCAGACGCAGGCGTATCTAGTAAATTGCTGATATCTTCTCCTTCTTTCCCTACAATGGCGATGATTTCGTTTACTTTGGCAGCTTTGCCTTCTTCTACACCAACATATAAAAGGGTTCCTTCTGCATATCCAACCACTTCCATGGTTGCTTTATCAGTTTCCACATCGGCAAGCACATCGTCGCTCTTCACCTTGTCGCCTACTTTCTTGTTCCATGCTACAATTTTCCCCTCTGTCATTGTATCACTCAGAAGGGGCATTCTGATAACTTCTGCCATAATCGCTGTTTTTTGGTCGTAATTGGGGCGTGAAATTAACGCAAAATGATGAATTCGTTTTTTTCAGTTGAAAACCTTCGAAAAAAAGATCAACTATTAATAATCGAGTTCCAGGTTGAGCCGGTCTTTCATTGATTTTACAAGGGGGTATTTTTCAATAAGTTTTAAATACTGTTCTTTGGTTGAAAACAGGGCAGGTGGTGGAGTGTTGTCATCTATCTGAGTAGAAATAGTCGGCTCTATCGTAAGTCGGGGATTTGAGAAAAATGTCTGTAGATAGTCGACCAGCTGTGATTTCTCCTGCCTTAGAAAGCCCATCTGTATATCTCCCGGGCATTCAATTTCTATAAGATCCTCAGCTACAATTTTTGGCATCATCATTTCAAAATTTGTTGCTGCAGACAGTTTATTATTGTTTCTCAGTTTATCTATAAATTTTGACCAGGCATCCGAAAGTGAATTGATTTCAAGTTTGATGATTTCTTTTTGTTTTCCTTCAGATTCAGCGACTTTGCCCCTGATACTTGCGAGTTTACCGGGTGCAGGAGGTATAATATTTTTTGAAGATGACTGTGTTGATGTGGGGGTAATTACCTGGGAAGCTTTTGGTTTTTGCTCTGTTATTTTCGGCAAATTGGCTTGAACAAGAGGCGTATTTTGTTTAGATTTTACTTCCTTATTAACCGGAGTTTGTTTGGCAGCAGGTGTGAAAGGCTTTATTTGACGAAAACGAACCGGTTTTATTTCTTCACTCAATTTTTTTTTTCCTCCAGCGCTGTCTAAAGCCTGAGATAAATAGGTGAGTTTGATGAGCGTCATTTCAACATGCAGGCGTTTATTTCTGGCCTGTTTATATTGAATTTCAGCTTCGTTGAGCAGGCTCAATGCGCTGATGATCCATGAGGCTGAAACTTCTTTTGCCATCATTTTATACCGTTCTTTGAAGCTGTCGACTGCTTCAAGCAAGGCTGCTGCTTTTTCATCTTTAGAAACCAGAAGATTTCTTAAAAATTCAGAGAAGCTGTTAAGCAATACATCGCCTTCAAATCCTTTATAATTGACATTGTCAAAAAGCAAAAGCACTTCATTCAGTTCCTGATGCTTCATTTTTTCCATAAAACGAAAAAAATAATCAGCATCCAGGATATTCAAATGCTCAATGGTTTCCTGATATGTGACTTTCCCTCCTGAAAAACTTACAATTTTATCCAGTATGCTTAATGAGTCACGCATACATCCTTCACTTTTCCGTGCAATGATTTCGAGAGCTGCTTTTTCGGCTTCAATGCCTTCTTTTACAGCGATCTCTTGCAGATGTCCAACAGTGTCGGCAGTGGTTATTCGTTTAAAATCAAAAATCTGACAACGGCTGAGGATGGTGGGAAGTATTTTATGTTTCTCAGTAGTTGCAAGAATAAACAATGCGTAAGAAGGGGGTTCCTCGAGAGTCTTCAAGAAAGCATTGAATGCACTTGCAGAGAGCATATGTACCTCGTCTATAATATATACTTTGTATTTTCCCGACTGAGGTGGGATACGTACCTGGTCGGTTAGTTCTCTGATATCTTCTACTGAATTATTACTCGCGGCATCCAATTCATGTATGTTCAGGCTAATCCCGTCATTGAATGATTTGCAGTTTGAGCATTTGTCACAAGCTTCGCCATTTGGTAATCGATGTTCACAATTAATGGTTTTGGCAAGAATTCTCGCACAAGTCGTTTTCCCTACACCTCTTGGTCCGCAAAATAAAAAGGCGTGCGCGAGGTGGTTTTGGGAGATGGCGTTTTTCAGAGTCGTTGTGATATGACTTTGTCCCACAACTGTATCAAAAGTCTGGGGGCGGTACTTCCTTGCTGAAACGATGAACTGATCCATACTGAAGGCGCAATTTATGTAAATCTGCGACGCAGCGCATCATCCGGAAAAACACAAAATGTAAACAGGATTTTTTTGCACATCGTTAAAATTAAATCTCTGTTCGTAAATTGGCACGCTATGGGTGCATCTGTTGATCATATTCAGGTATTGCTTAAGGAAGAGTTGTCGTTGTTTGAAACAAAGTTTAGGGAGGCTGTACAAAGTAAAGTGCCGTTGCTCGACAGGGTGATGCACTACATCATCAAAAGGAAAGGAAAGCAGATGCGTCCCATGTTTGTTTTTTTGTCTGCCCGCCTTTTTGGACCGGCTACAGAATCAACTTACAGAGCTGCCGCGCTGGTGGAACTTTTGCATACTGCTACATTGGTGCATGATGATGTTGTAGATGAGTCTTTTCAGCGGAGAGGCTTTTTTTCGATTAACGCACTATGGAAAAATAAAGTTGCCGTGCTGGTTGGAGATTATTTGCTTTCCAAAGGACTGCTGCTTTCTCTTGATCACAATGATTTTGAGATTTTAAAATATTTGTCGTCTGCGGTCAGGCAAATGAGTGAAGGTGAGTTGCTTCAGATCGAAAGATCACGGAATTTAAATTTGAGTGAAGAGGTTTATTTTGAAATTATACGAAACAAAACTGCTTCACTGTTGGCTTCCTCCTGTGCAGCAGGTGCGTGGTCTACATCTGGCAATACAGAAATAGCTGAGCGTATGCGTTTGTTTGGAGAGAAAGCAGGTGTTGCCTTTCAGATCAAAGACGATTTATTTGATTATGGTGACGCGGAAGTAGGGAAGCCTACCGGTAATGATATAAAAGAGAAAAAACTGACACTGCCCCTTATATATACTTTGAATCAGTTAGATAAATCGCAACGAAAAGAAATGATTTATGTCCTAAAAAATAAAAACAGGGATAAGGCATCTGTTCGCCAGGTTATAGATTTTGTAAAAAAGAAAGGAGGTATTGAATATGCAGAAAAAAAGATGGATGCCTATCGCAATGAATCAATTGAAATTCTTCATGAATTCTCTGCTTCGCAGGTCAGAGATGGTCTTGAGCAACTTGTGAGATTTACTACAGAAAGAAAGCATTAAAACACCTGATTCATGGAAAAACGCTGGCAATTTCTTCCAACCTTCGAGGAGGAGACCCAAACGCTGTCTTCACAACTTAAAATTGATGTTGCACTCTGTCGTGTGCTTGCGCAGAGAGGTGTAGACAGTTTTGAAAAAGCCAAAGCCTATTTTAGACCTCAGTTGAGTGATTTGCACAGCCCATGGCTGATGAAAGGTATGGATAAAGCGGTTGATCGTATTTGCAAAGCTTTAGACAAAAATGAAAAAATTCTGGTTTACGGCGATTACGATGTAGATGGAACTACAAGTGTGGCCTGCATGGTTCATTTTCTCAGGCAATTTACAGGAGACGGGCAACTAGATTTTTATATTCCTCATCGATATAAGGAAGGATATGGAATTTCTCAGGAAGGGATTGATTTTGCCATCAGCGGAGCTTACAGTTTAGTGATCGCACTCGACTGTGGAATTAAATCTGTATCGCTGATTGGTTATGCAAAAGAAATGGGTATTGATTTTGTGGTATGCGATCACCATCTTCCTGGAGATGAACTTCCGCCGGCTGTTGCAATACTGAACCCAAAGCAAATTGATTGTGCTTATCCTTACAAAGAGCTTTGCGGATGTGGGGTTGGCTTCAAGCTTATTTCAGCACTTTCCGAAAGGATGAACTTGAAAGTTGATACAAACTATGCGTATCTTGATCTTGTAGCAACTGCCGTTGCAGCAGACATAGTTCCAATGACGGGAGAGAATCGATTGATTGCTTTTTATGGCTTAAAGAAGGCGAATGAAAACCCGAACATTGGTATTCGGGCACTTAAAAATCTGAGTGGTGATAGCGGGGAGATGGATATACATAAGCTGGTATTTATGATAGCCCCTCGGGTGAATGCGGCCGGAAGAATGGATGATGCAAAAAAAGCAGTCAATATGTTTCTTTCGAAGTCGGAAGAAGAAGCTGTTTTTTATGCAGAACAACTACACGCTGATAATTCAGATCGAAAAGAAGCCGATCAGCAGATGACCGTAGAAGCACTCGGCGTTTTGCAGGAAGACCCGTTAAATGACCAAAGGAAAACATCTGTTGTTTTTCAGCCACACTGGAAAAAAGGAGTGATCGGTATAGTTGCCTCGCGTTTAACGGAACATTTTTACAGACCCACTATAGTTTTCACCCAAAGCGGTGAATTGATTACAGGCAGTGCCAGAAGTGTTGCCGGGTTTAATCTTTATAATGCCATTGATGTATGCAGTAAACACCTGGTTACTTATGGCGGACATTTCGCAGCCGCCGGGTTAACCTTGCATCCGGATCAATTTTCTTCTTTTAAAATTGCTTTTGAAGAAGCAGTGACTATGCAAATTTTGCCCGATCAATTGGTGCCTGCTATTGATATCAACCTGGAACTTCGTTTTGATCAGATTACCCCTTCTTTTTACAATATTTTACGCCAGATGGAACCATTTGGTCCCGATAATATGCGACCGGTTTTTGTGAGTAGAGGAGTAAAAGATACAGGCCACAGTTATATTGTGAAAGAACAGCATCTGAAACTTGTTGTGCAGCAAAATGGCGTGACCCTAACAGGCATTCTTTTCAGAGGAGCACATCTGCTTTCTGAAATACAGAAAGGCGCTGTAGATATAGTTTATACAATCATTGAAAATGAATTCAGGGGAAGTAAAACACTGCAATTGCAGGTAGTGGATTTAAGGGAAAGCTTAAGCCATTAATTAATTCAAAACACTTTTTATATATACTAATTTTACTGATTTGTTTTAAGTTGATCAATTTGTTCTTACTTTACATCCACAAACATTCAAAACTAAATTGAAAATGAGAGCTTCTATTTTGATTTTACTTGCACTTTTTACTTTCTCCGGTTTTGCACAGGTAAATCTAACAACATCACCTTACACTGAAAATTTTGATAATCTTGGGTCTGCCGGAATCCCTACAGGTTTCACTGTTAAAAAACTGGCTACCCCCATTTTTTTGGGAACAGATACTATCTTGAATCCAGGAGTAACACCTCCTTGGCGTGGTGTTGGAAGAGGGTATAAAAATTTTGCATCATCAACTCAGGTAAAGGATCCTGGTGCAGACAGCACAACGCAGGCAGCTAGCACAAATCGTGCTTTGGGAGTACGTCAAACAAGTGCTTTTGCAGACTCTGGAGCCGCATTTGTATTTCAAATAGCAAATACGACCGGTAAGGAAAATTTCAAACTCAACTTCCTTTTACAATCTCTTGATACAAGTTCTCCGCGAACCACTACATGGATTGTTGATTATGGCATAGGAGCCAATCCCACTACTTTCACGCCGGTTTCTACCTCTCCCGCGGTATTAACCACCGGAAATAAACTTTTTCTAAATACAGCTGTAGCAGCAGACTTCGGTACTGCGTTAAACAACATCTCAGACATTGTTTGGGTTCGTGTAGTCACAGTGAAACGTTCAATTGGAAGTGGAAATAGGCCAAGTACTGCTATTGACGATTGGAACTTAACCTGGAATTCGACGGCTTCATCCACGAACGATCTTATTTCAGGAAATAATCCTGTAAGTGTTTTTTCAAGCTCAAGTGTAACAACTGTACAGTTTGAAAAAGCGTTTACAAATACCGTAAACCTGTCTCTAACTTCTGCAAATGGCCAGGTAGTGTATTTGAAAAGTATAAATCAGGCAAGGGCCGGTCAAACAGAAATAATTAATCTAGAAGCATTACCGGCAGGTATGTATATACTTTCTGTTTCGGGTTCCGGTATCAAATATGCCCGGAAAATTATCCGCTAACAGAAAAATTGTAAATTTGTATAGCTGACCTCCGGAAAAACCGGAGGTTTTGCTTTCCTTAAAGAACACCTCAACAATCATTCCGAAAGGGGTGGTTTAAAATTTATTGCAGGTGTTCAAAAG